>CAYFRV010000453.1:0-2200 GCA_964345495.1 uncultured Bacteroidales bacterium
TTTTATGATTTGCCACAGGAACAAAAAGAAAAAGAGATTTCAAGAATAATGAAAGAAAGCATAAAAAAATTCAGCCTTGCTGAAACAGCAAAAAAATACACAGACCTGTATGAAGAAATGCTGAAAAGGCCTCTTGTTGTATAAACTTAAAACCCAAAACATTAATCATTTTGAAAAATAAAAGCACACTAAAAGACGATCCGTATATTGCTCCTTATCTTGATACCATTGAAAAAAGAAAAAAGAAAATCATACATACGGAGCAAAAATTAACAAAGAACCAAACATCCATTCAGGATTTTGCGTCAGCTCATGAGTATTATGGACTTCATTTCAGGAATAACAAATGGATATTCAGAGAATGGGCGCCAAATGCAACTGCAATATACATGATCGGTGATTTCAACAACTGGGAAATTCGCGAAGATTATAAACTTACTCGTATTAACAAAAAAGGTGACTGGGAATTAAAACTCGATAGTGAAGCTATAAACGATCAGGACCTCTTTCGTTTAAAAATGCAGTGGAACGGTGGTGAAGGCGATCGAATTCCTGCATATATCAGAAGGGTAGTTCAGGATAAAAACACACAAATATTCAACGGACAGGTCTGGACAAGCAAATACGAATGGAAATACTCCGGGTCACAAATTAATTATTCCTTTCTCAAAATTTACGAAGCTCATATCGGGATGTCTTCAGAAGATGAAAAAATAGCTTCTTATGACGAATTCCGCAAAAACATACTTCCCCGAATTGTTGAAGCAGGATACAACACCATTCAACTAATGGGAATACAAGAGCATCCGTATTATGGGTCATTTGGATATCATGTTTCTAATTTTTTTGCACCCTCATCACGGTTCGGTACTCCTTCAGAACTGAAACACCTTATAGATGAGGCACATAAAAACGGCATTGCGGTAATTATCGATTTGGTTCATTCGCACGCTGTAAAAAATGAAGTAGAAGGCCTTGCAAAATTTGATGGCACGGATTATCAGTACTTTCATAGCGGCGAAAAAGGGAAACATATTGCATGGGATTCAATGCTATTCGATTACAGCAAACCAGAAGTGCTACATTTTCTGCTTTCTAATTGCCGCTATTGGCTTGATGAATTTAAAGTGGATGGTTATCGTTTCGACGGCATAACAAGCATGCTATATGAGCATCATGGTATTGGATATACGTTTAATTCCTACGAAGATTATTTCAATCAATACGTTGACACTGACGCTTACACCTACCTTGCTCTGGCAAATAAAGTGATTCATGCCGTTAAACCTTCGGCAAAAACCATAGCCGAAGACATAAGCGGAATGCCAGGGCTCGTCTATCCTGCCGACGAAGGTGGCTGTCAGTTCAATTTCAGACAAGCCATGGGCGTTAGCGATTACTGGTTTAAAATGCTCAAAGACATGCGCGACGAAGACTGGAATTTGGATATCTTGTGGCATGAACTTACCAACAAACGGGCAGAAGAACAAACCATTAGCTACGTAGAAAGTCATGACCAATCGCTTGTAGGTGGAAAAACCCTTATCTTTGAACTGGCAGACAAGGAGATGTACACTAACATGCATAAAAACGACCAGAATATAATCATTGACCGTGCAATAGCTCTCCATAAAATGGCGCGTCTGGCAACTTTTATGACTTCAGACAGTGGCTATCTGAATTTTATGGGAAATGAGTTTGGGCACCCCGAATGGATAGATTTTCCCAGGGAAGGAAATAACTGGTCTTATTTCTATTGCAGACGCCAATGGAGTTTAAGAGATAACGCGGATTTAAAGTACCATAGCCTCGCTGAATTTGACAAAGATATGATGCAACTGGATGATCAGGAATTTCAAAACAGTGATCCCAAACTGCTGTATATTCACAATGATGATAAAGTAATTGTCTTCAGAAGAGGAAAGTATATTCTTCTGTTTAATTTCCATCCGGTGAAATCCGTAACTGATTACCCGTTGCCATTGGATCAACATGGTAAATATTATCTGCTCATGGATACCGACAGAAAAGGATACAATGGTTTTGTCAGAATTAAGAAAGATCAGGAAATTCTCACCTTCGAGCAGGATAAAAACAACAAAACCCCGTTCATCAAAGTATATCTGCCATGTAGAAGTGCTATGATTTTAACAAGAGAAGAATAAATTATTCGTATTTTATCGTCTGCCTGTTGTAACTG
>CAYFRV010000454.1:0-2185 GCA_964345495.1 uncultured Bacteroidales bacterium
GCGACTTGCATATTTCAGGATTTCTTTTTAGGTATTCGATAATAGGGTTTAGGATTAGTGCCGTTTCTGCATAAAAAAGTATATCCTTTACTCCACCAGCAGATGCTACTTTTTTTATCTTCTTGAATGCCAAATGTATTGGTTCTGTAATGTCCCTATTTTGGCTGTTTTCGTTTTGGATAATATAAAAAGCCATAATTGACTCCATTTTTCTTTATTCGTTGCAATATGGACAATCTTCTTCAACTGTTCCTATCCCCTCACACGTTGGGCAAACGGGGTTTACCGCATCGTAGTATTCATCAGGGTCGCCATCGCAACTTGGGCATGTTGTGGATACGAACCCTTGTCCACCGCAATACTCGCAATCTTTTTCGTTATCGCCTTTTTTTATTTTCCACTTGCCTGTCCCAGAGAATGTTTCAGGATCTCCAACCATACCTACGCAAGCCACACAATAAAAATCGTCTGAACTTTGGTCAAAAAGGTATGAATCTCCAGCCTCTATTTCCCCATCACACACTTCGCAATGTCGCGTTCTTTTGGCTTTTCTCACAGCCATCATCATTGGGACTGGCTTGTCGAGTTTAACTTGTCCGATTTGGTCTATCCAATATTTCCTCATTTTTTATTTGCTCCTTTCAGACTTTTTTGTATCAAAAATGGATATTTCTTTGCATTTTGGCAATATCTTATCGAGTTCAGATGCAGAATATCCATTAAACTGTGCAGATTCGTTATCTTTGGTTCTTATTATTGCTTTCCTGCTACTCCTTGATCGTAGCCATTCAATAATCACTTGTGAAACATGCCCAACAGCTTTGCCACCTGCTACTATCCCTACAATTTCAATCCATTCAGACGATGCTACAATTCTCCCTTTTTCCCATTCATTTTTTTTGTATTGTATGTTACTTTCTTCAAGTAGCTGGGTAAAGCTTGCGTAACTTTCACTGAACAGATTCACTCGGAGATTTTCCATGACCCTCACCATTAAAAACGAATCATTTAGTCGAATAATCACATTTTTTGAGTTGGTTTGGGCGGCTTTGAAGCTCCTTGTTTTTGGGGAGGTTCAGATAGATATTCATCCAGAAAAATAAATATCCTCAAAACTTTTTTAGCCAACCCGTCAAAACTTCCCAACGCCAAGTTCAGCGGCGCCGTCTTTTTGGCGTCCGCTGGAACGACGGGTTGGGTGCGGTATTTTTGTGTTGATAATTGTCATTCAAAAGTTTATAATTATATATAATATTGCTTAACTTGATATTTGTCATTCACACAACAAGTCGAGATTGCAAGAAAGATATGGGTTTTCACTATTGTTAATGTTTTCAATTTCATTATAATAATAAGCTGTGGCAAATTTGTTTATTATGAACTGATCCTTGTCGATAAGCAGAAGTTTATCATAGGGTTCAGAATAAGTGTTAATTACTCTGGTTTTTAATGTGATCTTTGAATGCGGGAGGTATTCATGGCTTTCCTTAAAAGAGTTTATCCGTTCAATTTTGGTTTTATTGGAAAGGTACGCTTTATAATTAACAACATATTCACCGCCTTCAAGGCAGTTGCTAACGGTAAAAATATCATTTTCTGCTGTCCTCATGATCATATAGACGCTTCCATCGTCATGAGACCTTCCCATGACGTAACCCCCTGCTCTTCCATCGACGATCCACCCCATCATAACCATTTTGAAAAAGATGTCCTTGTCGAAGTGAAGCCGATTGAAGATTTCACTGAAAGAATTTTTGGGCATTTTGAAATTCCTGTTAATGATTTGACAAGCGGAGGAGTGGTTAAACCACCACCTGTAGATGTTAAAAAATTAAGGAAGGCAAGGCTCTTATAGTGCATTCTTTTTATGCTTCTAAATCCTTTAATCATTTTTCCTTCTTTTGTTGTCATTTTTATGGAATTTTTCGATATGATTTTCCATGTTGTAGACCATTAGTCCGCATGTAGTGCATTTTGTTAAAAGCTTTGATGCGCCGTCTTCTTCCTTTCCATGGCAATCGATTATTTCTCTATATTTTTCACCTGCGGCAAAAGACCATTCTTTGGCAGTGAAAACAAAATAATTATAGCCGTCTGCCTCACCATATTTTAATTGCACATCAAGAATATCTCTTATTATTTTTTCTGATCGATCACGCAAAGCATTTATGTTTTTGTAATCCTT
>CAYFRV010000455.1:0-2171 GCA_964345495.1 uncultured Bacteroidales bacterium
GAAGTTCCGCTACACAAAAAAATGATTGATATAGAGAAGGTGGTAATTACTCCCGGCAAGAATCCCGCAAACAGGATTATGAAGAAGGTCTGGGAGCATCAGGAAGAAAATAATCCCAAAAGCCTTCAGTCATTTTCTTATCGTTCCTATAATAAAATGGTATTTAAATTTGATACAACCGCCGTGGAACAAAATGATTTTGATTCTACAGATACCGGGGCAATCGATTCTACTGATATCCGGATGCAAAAATTCATGGAAAAGCAACATCTGTTTCTGACAGAATCTGTTAGCAAAAAGAAGTTTCTCTCTCCTGATAAAACAAGTGAGGAAGTTTTGGCTTCAAGGGTTTCCGGCTTTAAGGATCCTTCACTTGTCTTTATGGCTTCTCAGTTTCAGTCTTTTTCATTTTATGATAAATTTATTCAAATTGGTGATTATAATTACTTGAATCCGGTTAATAAGAACAGCCCGCGAAAATACTTATTCCAGCTGGAAGATACCTTGTTTAATGAAAAACTGGACACGGTTTACCTTATTTCTTTTCGTCCCAGGAAAGGCAAGAATTTCGATGCTTTAAAGGGAATGCTTCATGTAAATACGAACAATTATGCTTTACAATCGGTAATAGCTGAACCTTCTGATCCGCCGGAAAGTTTGGCAATACGTATTCAACAGAAATACCAGCTTATTGAAGGCAAACAATGGTTCCCGACACAGCTTAATACAATAATGGAGTTTACCGAGTTTAGCACAAGAACGAAGAACTATGAATATTCATTGATAGGGGATGGCAAGACTTATCTGAGAGACATTAAATTAAATCCTGAGTTGAATCCTGATGAATTTGGCCATGTAGAGCTGAATATTCCTGACAGTGCTTATAAGAAAGATGAGGAATATTGGCAATCAAACAGAGCAAGGGATTTCACACAGAGAGAAAAAAGAACTTACCAGATTATAGACAGTATAGGTGAAGCAAATAATTTTGACAGGAGCCTAAAAACTTTTCAGGTGCTTTCTAAAGGATATATCCCTTATAAGTTTTTAAATCTGGATATTAATAAATTCGTTGGATATAACCAATATGAGGGTTGGCGGTTTGGTGCAGGTTTAATGACGAATGATGAATTGTCTTCCGTATTTTCTGTCGGCGGATATATCGGTTACGGCCTGAAGGATAAAAAATACAAGTATGGAGGAAAATTGTTGGTTTCATTACATGAGCCTTCAGAAAGCCGGCTTGATTTTTCTTACACCAACGATGTAATAGAAAGCGGAGGGTATTCATTTATCGGGAGTAATAATATGTTGACGACAACAGAGTCTTTCAGAGATTTTATGGTGAAAAGTATGTTTCATACAGAGAAATACGAAACCGGCTTTTCTTTCAGAAGTTTTGAATTCCTTAAAACACGCCTGTTTGCGAATCGAAGTTTGACTGGTACTTTTGAGAATTATGCCTTTCAGACAGACGGGCATCTTTATGAGGATGAATTTTCGAATACAGAGGCTGGAGTAGAACTAAAGTATGCCTACGGTGAAAAGTTTTTGAAAACACCATGGGGGAAGTTTTCTCAGGGGACCGATTATCCGGTTTTGTATGCAAATGTAAAAAGCGGAATGGAAGTACTGGATGGAGACTTCAGTTATACAAAAATTGTAGGACGCTTAGCGTATGACTTTCTTACCAAAACATTTGGCAAAACCAAATTGAACCTGGTAGGTGGCTTAGTGGACGGGGATGTTCCCGTTTACAGGCTTTACAATGGACATGGAAGTTATGATAATCAGTTTACAATACAGGTGGATAACAGTTTTGCAACGATGCGTCTGAATGAATTTTATGCAGACCGCTTTATTTCATTGTTTTTCAAACAGAATTTCGGCTCTTTGTTATTTAAATCCAATAGCTTTAAACCCAGAATTTCCATTGTCACAAATACTGGATGGGGAACACTTTCCGACAAAGAAGCTCATAAAAACATTGAACTGAAAAGCTTTTCCAGAGGGTATTATGAGAGTGGCTTACTTATAGAAAATATTCTGTCAGCAAGTTTCTTTAGTTATGGGTTAGGCGTATATTATAGATATGGACCTTATGCTTACGATAAGCCCGCGGATAATTTAGCTTATAAGTTATGTTTCCGTTTTAAGTTAGGCAATAATTA
>CAYFRV010000456.1:0-2165 GCA_964345495.1 uncultured Bacteroidales bacterium
GAACGCAATTGATATGAAATAACAACTGAATGACAATCAAATGACCATCGAATGGCTACAGAATGACCACCAAGTGACCACTGAATCAAACCGTAAGTTTAACAGTGCAGCAGGTGTGAATAAGTAAGTAGCAAGACGGAATGTTAGAAAATTCCTTGCCAAAAGCTAAGGCCTAAAAGCGCATGATAAATAGGTGTTTCCAGCTCTTAATTCATTTCCGGATATTTACCTCTAATTCTTAAATTGCCCATAAAGTTCATCACGCAGATCAGAGCAGGATGTGTTTGTTCTGTTACAAATCTCCAAAAGACTAGTCCCCGGAGCCATACCTTCAATATTATATTCTTTTCCTAAAAAATGAGTGATTTTATCGGGTTCGACTTTTAAAATAAAAGCCATCTCCCGAATAGTTAAAGAATAGGTAATAGTTCTTTTCAGTTCGTTTTTCTTTTCTTCAAAATCAGAAATTGTACTATATACTTTCTTAGGACTGACATCATTACGAGAGGCTATCTTACTCAAGCTTAAATCCGGTTTAGCACCATAAATTCCAGCCTGATCCAGTTTATTCACAACCAGACTATCCGGAACACGATAATAATCAGCAATTTCCTCAATAGTAGAAGAAGTTGATATCGGATCATTCGGCTTATCAAATGACTGCTCCCAAACATCAGAAAGATTATTGCCAAAATCATAAACTGACTGAAAGGGAGGCATTTTTAGAGTTGTTCCTGCAAGAACAATCAAGCATATTGCCAGGGAAAGGAAAAATTCCTTTAAAGCATAATGATTTTTTTTACTTAGATAAATAAAGAAATTTAACAGATGCACCTTTAAAATATGAAAAAATGCAATAATCATAAACAAAAAGGAGAAAATGGTATGCACCGATTCCCAGCTTGCTTTTGACAAAAAGAGGATTTTCCAATCAAGCCACCTTGCAACGGAGCCTTCCGGCTTGAAATACAAAATCACCCCGGAAATCAACATTAAAATAAAGGAAAACAATAAATTAAAGCTAATAAATATCTGCCAGTTGAATCTTTTCATTAGAATATCGTTTGATTTTTAACAAAATATCTTAATTACAACCCTCTGTTTAATTATGCTATTTATTATGACCATAATATAAATGCAAAGTTTATAAAAGCAAATATAATTGTCTATTTTTGCTAGTTAAAATGTTTTTCTATGGAGAAAAAAGACTTCAGAATCATATTTATGGGAACACCAGACTTTGCAGTGGAAAGTCTGAAAATACTAACAGAAAATAATTACAATATTGTTGCAGTAGTCACTAATCCCGACAAACCTGCAGGCAGAGGCCAAAAAATCAAAGAATCAGCGGTAAAAAAATATGCAGTATCCAAAGGACTTCATGTATTGCAACCTTCCAGTCTCAAGAATGAAGCTTTTTATGAAGAGCTCCTTAAATTAAAACCTTCCCTGCAGGTAGTAGTTGCTTTTAAGATATTACCACCCTCCATTTTTACCATTCCAACATATGGAACCTTTAATCTTCATGCCTCTCTCCTGCCACAATACCGCGGAGCAGCACCAATCAACCACGCAATAATGAATGGTGAAAAAGAAACGGGAGTAACCACATTTTTCCTCGACGAAAGAGTAGATACAGGAAAAATAATTGATCAAAGAAAAGTTAGTATTGCAGAAACAGACACGGCAGGCACGTTGCACGACAAATTAATGAAAAGTGGGGCAGAGCTTGTTAAATCAACCATTGACAGTATAATAGATCAGAGTTATTCAATTATCCCGCAGGATGAACTAGCTCAAAATTTCACAAAATTAAAAAAAGCGCCTAAAATATTTAATGAAGATTGTCGAATTAACTGGAATAGTGATATTAATGAAATTCATAATTTTATCAGAGGATTAAGCCCCTATCCTTCAGCATGGACAATGTTCATTGATTCAGAAGAAAACAGAAAAAAAACCAAAATATTCTATTCCGAGCCAATTGCAGAAAATCATAATTATAAAATTGGTACACTATTAAGCGACCAAAAAACGTATTTAAGAGTTGCAGCAAAAAACGGATTTCTGGAAATAAAAAAACTTCAGTTAGAAGGCAAAAAGCAAATGCAAACTGAAGAATTTTTGCGGGGAGTCAGAAACCTTGATAAATGTATATTTGAATA
>CAYFRV010000457.1:0-2136 GCA_964345495.1 uncultured Bacteroidales bacterium
CCTTTGATAATGGTAATTTCTCTAAGGGTAATATCTACATTTTCAAACTGGCCTTCATTTAATTGAGAATCGATAATATTATCCACTAAACTGTTAATCGTTTTCTCGTCAAGAGAAGCATAGCTTCTGGAAGCTGCTTCTACAGCATCAGACATCATTAACACTGCCATTTCTTTTGAGAATGGTTTTGGTCCGGGATAAGTAAACTTTGACTCATCAACTTCCTCATTAATTTCTTTCAAAAATCGTTTATAAAAATACTGCACCTTGGTGGTTCCGTGGTGTGTTCGAATAAAATCCACAATACCAGCAGGCAACTTATATTTATCGGCAATCTGAACACCTTTTTTCACATGCCCTATAATGATTTTGGCACTTTCTTCAAATTCCAGATGCTCATGGGGATTAAACCCTCTATCCTGATTTTCAACAAAATAAATTGGGTTTTCCATTTTCCCTACATCATGATACAGAGCTCCTGTCCTGACCAACAATGAATTGCCTCCAATCTGATAAACAGCGGTCTCTGCCAGATTAGCCACCTGCAGAGAATGCTGGAATGTTCCCGGGGCTTCTTCAGAAAGCCTTCTAAGCAGCGGTTGGTTCGTATCAGAGAGTTCCATAAGCGTCACATCCGACAAAAAGCCAAAACTTTTCTCAAAAACATAAATAAGCGGATAAGAAGCCAGCACCATCGCGCCATTCATTCCGAAATAAGCAAAATTCATCCATTCAATATTCCCTATGTTTCCCTCTTGTGTGATTGCCAGTCCAAAGAAGATGAAGCTGTAACTCAAAATTACCAGAATCGAAGACAAAAATAATTTTCCGCGGCGGTTCAGACTTGTTAAACTAAAGATGGCCACAATACCCACAGTAAAATTCATAAAAACAAATTCAAAACTGCTGGGGGCAAAAAATCCAACGATCATCACTGTGATTATATGAATAAACAAAGCCAAACGCGCATCGTAAAATGACTTTATCATTATAGGCAAAATTGCAAAAGGCAGTATGTAAACTACTTCTGGCTGAAGTGATATTGTGACCGATGATATTAGAATCATCAATATCACCAATAATAAAATAAAAATGGTTTTGGATATATTTTGAAGGATTTCTATTCTGAAATGATACAAAAATAAATAAAGCACAAATATGGCAGCAAAAACAAAAATAAACTGGCCAAGTAATACTAAGTTTGATTGATATTCACCGCCTAATCTACCCTCAAATTCTCTCTTTAGTGATTCAAGAATCTGGTATGTTTTGGCATCAACCACTTCACCTTTTGAAATTATCCGCTCGCCGGCCTGTACCATTCCCTCAGTCAGTGAAAGGTTCGATAAAAGATTTTGTCTTACCTGCTTAGTTGTTTCCTGGTCATAATGTAAGTTAGGTTTTATGTAGTTGTAAAATTCAATATTTTCAAAAAAATCAAGCTGTTTTTCATTGGTCAGATTATACTGTTTTCGCAACCTTTCTAAAACCTTTTCCGATTGATTTACTAAATACTTATACGCTTCTTTCTGATTATACACCTGGCTGTATGGAAATTCACGGGCAACATTATCCTCCAGTATAACAATTTTTAAATCTGAATCTAAATCTACATCCACTTCAGATGTTTGAATTACCCCCCTCTTATAGACTTCCTCCAACAACTCATTCATCTCAGAATAAAATTTCCCGGTGGCTTTCCTGAATCTATTCCTTGAATGTCCGGAAAAACGCAATTCGTTGCTATTGGTATCCTTTTTTAAAAAAGATTCAACATCCTTTTTAAAATTTCTTTCGAAAGCATTCATTTGCAATCTATTCACAGTGCTATCATACTTAAAATAGGGTTTCAGATTTTTTAAAATACTGTCTTTTTCTGCATCAACCTGTTTCTGCTTTTTATACACCGGAAAATCAAAAGGCGCAATCAAAGTTTCATGCATCCACGGTTTACCCTTTTGAAATTCATATTTAAATTTTCCTTCCCGTGGTAAAAGGTAGACTATAATCAATATTGTGAGTACAAATAATCCAATATTAAAAATATTCTTATCCTTATCTTTTATAAAAGAGAAAAACTCCATCAGCTATGTATTTATATTAATTGTACAAATGTAAAGAAAAATGTAAATTGCA
>CAYFRV010000458.1:0-2134 GCA_964345495.1 uncultured Bacteroidales bacterium
TCTTCGAGGTTTTCCTCATCTGTTTTTAGTTGCTGAAGTTTGGTTGAATCCTGTTCTATTTTTTCCTTATAATAAGCTTTTTCTTTTTTCAGTGTCTCGTTTCGGTTTAGCTGTTTAAACCGGTCAATAAGATTATTTTGATCGAAAAACGTTAGCCATACTAAGAAAATAAGTAAGGAAAGCACGTATTTGTTTTTCAGTACAGGCAGGATTTTATCTAATATTTGCTTCGCTGTTTTCATCTTATTAATTCTTTATATCGTAACTTTCCCTTTGCTAACAAATGTAAAATAAAAAAGGGGAAGTTTCAAAACTGAACTTCCCCCTTACATTAAAAATTATAATGGTTATCCTTATTCATTATTCTTCTTCAAGAAATGGATATCGATAATCTTTTGCGGGAACAAAGGATTCTTTGATACTTCGTGCAGAAACCCAGCGAATCTGATTCAGGTAAGAACCAGCTTTGTCGTTAGTTCCTGAACCTCTTGCTCCGCCAAATGGCTGCTGACCAACAACTGAACCGGTTGGTTTATCATTTACATAGAAATTACCTGCTGTATGCATCAGTCGTTTTGTCAGCCAATCGATTTCATATCTGTCTTGTGAGAATATTCCACCTGTTAAGCCGTAAATGGAAGTATTATCAAGCTCATCAACAGTTTCTTCCATTTTATTCTCATCATAAACATAGATAGTAACAATTGGGCCAAATAATTCTTCTTCCATTGTATAATAATGCGGATCAGTAGTTTTAATAACAGTTGGATAAATGAAGTATCCCTCTGATTTGTCATATTCGCCACCAATCACAATCTCTGCTTCTTTATCATTCTTAGCTTTATCTATAGCTGAAGAATGCTTTTCAAATGCAGCTTCATCAATTACAGCATTAACGAAATTAGTGAAATCTTCCGGAGAACCGACCTTAATTGATTTCACGTCTTCCTTAACACCTTCAATAATATAATCTGCAATATTACTTGGGAGATATACTCGTGAGGCAGCAGAACATTTCTGTCCCTGATATTCAAAAGCACCTCGTGTGATTGCAGTAATAACCGCGTCTTTATCGGCTTTTGGAGAAGCAAAGATGTAGTCTTTACCTCCTGTTTCACCGACAATGCGTGGATATGTCTTATAATTTGCAATATTCTTACCAATCTCGCCCCATACTTGTTGGAACACTGCTGTAGAACCGGTAAAGTGGAATCCGGCAAGATCAGGACTTGCAAATACAGTTTTAGCAGCTACCGGGCCAGAAGCAAATACCAGATTGATAACACCATCGGGTACTCCGGCTTCGCGGAAAATGTCCATAATTACTTTAGCTGCATAGATATTCAGCTTAGAAGGTTTCCAAACTACAGTATTTCCCATCATAGCAGGCGCTGCAGGTAAGTTTGCGGTAATGGCCTGGAAGTTAAATGGAGTAAGTGCGAAAACAAAACCTTCGAGTGGTCTGTATTCAACTCTGTTCCACATTCCATCGGGTGAATAAACCTGCTGATCATAAATATGAGACATAAATTCTACGCCATAACGCATAAAATCAGCAAACTCACAAACGGTTTCAATTTCAGCCTGATGAGCGCTCTTTGAAGTACCCAGCATTGCTGCTGCATTGATTTTATAACGGTATGGACCGGTCAGAAGGTCTGCTGCTTTAAGAAAGATAGCAGCTCTTTCGTGCCATGGTAAAGAAGCCCATTTTTCCTTAGCTTCCAGTGAAGCGTCAATTGCTTGCTGCACTTGGGTTTCATCTCCCTGATGATAATGTCCTAATGTGTGTTTTAATTCATGAGGTGGGTGAATGGCTTTTTTGTTATCTGTTCTTACTTCTTTTCCACCAATTACCATGGGGATATCTATTTCCTGAGATTTGAGTTCTTTCAAAGCTTTCTTCAGCTCTTCACGATCTTTAGTGCCGGGAGCATAAGATCTTGCTGGTTCGTTTTTTGCTTTTGGAACTTTGAAAAATCCTTTAGGCATAATTTTTATTTTTTAAGGTTTAACGAAATTTATCCTTACAAATCTACGAAAATTAACAAATTATTACATGAGTTTAATCAGTTTTAACAACCTGTTGTTTACTAAATTATTATAAACTTAAACGGGTGAAAAATATTTGTTA
>CAYFRV010000459.1:0-2114 GCA_964345495.1 uncultured Bacteroidales bacterium
AGGATTTGGATTCATTCGCGACGAAGACTCAAACGAAGAATACTTTGTACACGTATCAGGTTTAGTTGATCAAATTCAAGAAGATGACAACGTAGAGTTTGAGTTAAAAGAAGGTAGAAAAGGATTAAACGCAGTAAATGTTAAAGTAATTTAATATTTAATTTAACTTTTTATCTTGCCAAAAGCCTGTTATCATGCAGGCTTTTTTATTATTTTCAAGTTTATGTAAACCGTATTGATTAAAACACTACCTTTGCGGCTTAATTTTTACCAATAAAATATGAATTATTTCACAGAAACCGGACTGCACAACCAGATACTTGATGCAGTTCAAGAATTGGGTTTTGAAAAACCCACTCCCATTCAGGCAAAAACAATTCCACATTCATTATCTTCTGAACAAGATCTGATTGCCTTAGCGCAAACAGGAACCGGGAAAACAGCTGCTTTTGGCCTGCCGGCAATACATCTGACAAATGCAGAAGACAAACGAACCCAAACACTGGTGCTTTGTCCGACAAGAGAATTATGCGTTCAAATTTCCAAAGACCTTACCAGTTATTCAAAATATGTAAAAGGCGTTGGCATTGTCCCCGTTTACGGAGGAGCCAATATCGACACCCAAATCAAAGCTTTGAATAAAAGAGCTCAAATCGTAGTTGGGACACCCGGAAGAGTTCGGGATTTAATCAACAGAAAAAAATTATTGCTGGGGAACGTAGAACGTGTAGTGCTTGATGAAGCAGATGAAATGCTGAGCATGGGATTTCGGGAAGAGCTTGATGCTATCCTCTCCGAAACCCCGAACAAAAAGCAGACTTCATTGTTCTCTGCAACCATGTCAAAGGAGATTGTCAATATTACAAAAAAATATATGAGCAATCCCATAGAACTATCCTCTGACCGGACGAATAAGGGTATTAAAAACGTGAACCACATTTATTACATGGTTCACAGCAAAGATAAATATGAGGTTCTGAAAAGAATTGCCGATATAAATCCTTCCATTTACGGCATTGTATTCTGCCGGACAAGACGAGAAACGAAAGATATAGCCAATAAGCTTATGCAAGACGGCTATAACGCTGAAGCATTACATGGCGATCTTTCTCAGGCACAGCGTGACAATGTAATGGGCAAATTCAGAGTACGTCAATTGCAACTATTAGTAGCCACAGACGTTGCAGCTCGTGGCCTGGACGTTAATGACCTGACGCACATTATTAACTATAATTTACCTGATGATTCTGAAGGTTACATTCACAGAAGCGGCAGAACAGGAAGAGCCGGCAAAGGAGGCACATCAATTGCTATCATTCACACACGTGAAAAAGGAAAAATAAAAGAAATCGAGAAAAAAGCCGGAATAACATTCTCTAAAGAATTGGTTCCAAGTGGAGAAGAGATCTGTCAAAAACAGCTCTATACACTTATCGATAAAATGGAGAAAGTGGAAGTTGATGAAAAGAAAATTGAAAAGTTCTTACCTGTCGTTTATGAAAAATTAGAATGGATGAGTAGAGAAGAACTGATTAAACATTTTGTTTCAACAGAATTTAACAGATTCCTGGACTACTACAAAAACGCAAAAGACGTAAACGTTTCCGAACGAAAAAACGCTGAGCGCAAAAATTCTGAAAATAAAAATCTGTCCAGGAGAGAGAAACGTGCTCAAAGCAGCAATACGCCCCTCACAAGAATGTATATCAATGTAGGGCAAAAAAACAATCTAAATCCACCAAGATTAATTGGACTGATTAATGAGGCTTTAGATTCCGGAAATGCCGAAATCGGGAAAATAGATATAATGAAAAAGTTTTCATTCTTCGACTTTGAAGAAAAACTTAAAGATCAGCTAATAAAATCTTTAAATGGACAAACTTTTGAAGGAGTAAGCTTATTTTTGGAAGTTGCAAAAGAAAAGCCGGCAGCTGAAACAGCTTCAACAAGAGACAAAGCTTACAAAAGAAAGAGAAGCAGCAACAGAAACGACAGCAGCAGCAGAAACGGAAATTCAAATAACAAATACCGAAAAAGACGATAATCTTATAATTTCCAAGATTATATTGGGCAAGAACAGAAACCTGGATCGACAATACGCTTCAGGTTTTTTT
>CAYFRV010000460.1:0-2109 GCA_964345495.1 uncultured Bacteroidales bacterium
TAGCGATTACTTCGGAGCGTGTAGCGAAGTTTTTACCTGTAATGCGGTCTTGTCCGGATGCATAATTCATGAATGCAATTAAGGTTAAGGTTAAAAATAGGATTTTCTTCATAGATAAGAATTTTGATTAATGAGTAGTGGTATTATATACAATTAATTGACTATTGCTTTAATTATAAGTTTAACATGAGTTGGAGAACGTTTTATTATTCAACAAAGGATGGGTTAATCCCGTATTTTATTAATGATTTCTTTTGCTGAACTGGATACCATCAGCATGTCAATACCTGCGGTTAATAAGTTAAACCCTCTGTTTTTATATGGTTTGACAGCCTCTGAAGACCCACCGAAAATGCCTAAAGGGATGTTTTTCTCTTTGCATTGTGCTTCTATCTTTGCTATGGAGTCAATAACTTCCTGGTCCTGGAAATTTCCGGTTTTACCCATGCTTGCTGAGAGATCATAAGGACCGATGAAAATACAATCAATGCCATCTACCTCCAGTATTTCATTTAGGTTCTTCACAGCTTCTTTATGCTCGCATTGGACAATTAATGCAATCTCATCGTTCGCATTTTTCATATATTCATTAAAGGAAAGTCCGTAATCATGAGCTTTTGAGATACCAACGCTTCTTTTTCCCTTTGTAGGATATTTAGTGAATTGAACTGCTTCTTCTGCTTCTTTTTTTGTGTTTACCTGGGGTACAATTATTCCGTCTGCTCCTGTATCGAGACATCTTTTTATCCATATTCCATCATTGCCGGGAACCCTTATGATACTGTGAGCATTGGGTTCGGCTGCCTGGATCATACGTTGAGCATCCTTTAATCCAATTGTAGAATGCTCCATGTCTATAAACAGCCAGTCGAAACCTGTTTTTGCCAGTAATTCTGCAATTTCCGGGCTGGGGAGCGATAGCAATGTGCCTAAAAGCTCTTCATGAGCAATTAAGCGCTGTCTGAAAGATTTTCCCATTTTATCGAAGTTTATTTGAAATACCTGTCAATTTAGGAAAATTTTAAGAAGAAATAAAGCGACTAATTGAAGATAGTGATTAAAACAACACCAAGGATCATTATGGAAGAACCTAACAATCTTTCTTTCAGTCCTTCTTCTTTGAAAAGGAGAGAGCCGAATACTACACTCAGGATTGCGCTGGTTCTTTTTATTGAAATAACGTAAGCTACCAGGGTCATACTGACAGCAATCATCTGTACGACTATCATGATGCCATGGAAAAAGCCCACTGGGATCAGGGCTTTGTAGTTTTTTTTGATTTGTTGTGTTTTGTTTCTCGATTTGGTGAGCACTACTGGTATAAAACCAATTGTAATAAAGGTATTTACTGCCACCGGCCAGAAAAAAGCTGATGAGTTTTCAATGCCAATCTTGTCAAAGTTGGCTGTAACGCTCCATATAAATGCAACAAGAAGCATCAGGCGTGGTCCTTTTTCTTTTAAAAGGGCTTTAAAAGGTGCAAAATAGCCTTTTTTCTTTTCTTTGAAATTCAGAATGTAAGAACCTGTCACAATCAGGAGAATTCCAATAATGCCATAAATATTTGGAAATTCGCCAACAATGATAGGCGAGGTGACAAGCATAAATAATGGGGTGAAAGTTATTAAAGGAATTGTAATGGAGAGATCTGATAATTTGATGGCACGCATGTAAATTAGATTAGTAAATACATTCAGACTTCCACCAACAAGCAGGGCAACCCAGAAATTTTGACCTGTTTCTGGAATGTCAGTGAAAATAAGAAGAATACCGAAAAAAGGAATGGCAAAAAGGAACAATGACCAGGCAACGATATACTCATCCATGTTTTTCATGCTGGACTTTCCAGCTACATCTGTTAATGAGCGGAATACAGCTGTTAAAATAGCGAATGCTACCCAAGTCATAGATTTATGCTTTAGAAGAACAAATAAACATCAATTTTTCTGCATGTCCAAAGTTAACACAGTTCAATCCAGTTCTTCAAAATTGTTTTTCCTTGGGGCGTTAGAACCGATTCCGGATGAAATTGCAACCCCCGGATGTTGTAGGTGTAATGTTTTAAGCCCATTACAAGTCCAAAGTTATCCGCTGCAGTTGTTTGAAGTA
>CAYFRV010000461.1:0-2101 GCA_964345495.1 uncultured Bacteroidales bacterium
CAGTGCTTTTCTATTGTTATTCAGTTAATTAGCCAGCTGCGAAACTTCAGTAATTTACTGTCCTAATTCTTGGTGTATAATTATTTTATATTTCATTATATAGAATATTATAAAGAGGATTATAATTTCTGAAAATTTACAATTCATTTTTTTCCTTCCGGCTATATAACTAGAAATACTATCCTAAAAACCAGTAATAAAATATAAAGATTAAGTTCAAAAATGAAATAATTTTGTCAACTTTTTTATACAATTTAGTTGTCAATTTTCGTTATTAATAATAAATTTGCATTATGAACAAACGATCAATAAATAAAGAAGTTATTGCTGAAGTTTCTGCTATGAAACCTGGTCAGGTTTTTGACTATTCCTATTTTAATAATTACCGCGAGAAACCCACGGCAATTGCTAAAGCTTTAAGTCGGCTTGCTAAGGAAGATCTGATTAAGAGAATAGAAAGAGGCAAGTATTATGTACCAAAAAAGAGTAAATTTGGTACACTAAAACCTTCAGAAAACGAATTCTTAAAGGCTATAACTAACCAAAATAATGGGGAAACGGTTTACGAAACCGGTTTAGGGCTCTATAACAAAATCGGATTAACAACCCAGGTTCCCAATGTCATAACCATAGCCACCAAGAAGCAAAAGCCATCCAAAACAATTAGCGGTGTTAAGATCAGGTACACAAAAAAGAACTTTGATATAAGTAAGTATGATCCTTATCTGCTACAATTGCTGGATGCCATTAAAGACAGTAAGAACATCCCGGATAGTAGCCCTGATGAAATTATTCGAATAATTAAAACCAGAATCCGGGAGCTATCATTGAAAAAAGTTCGGGAGCTAAAAAAAGCCTCTTACAATTATCCTCCTTATGTGAGAGCAATTCTGGGAGCAATTATAGAAATCATTTATAATGCAAAAGAAGCAAAGGAACTTAAAAACACTCTCAATCCACTAACGAAATATTCATTTCCCATAAATGAATTATCTTTACCAAACAAAGAAAAATGGGGGATTAAATGACTTTTCACGAAAACTCAGAGGAATTTAAAGAAGCTATTCAGGCTGCTGCTGAATATTTTAATATAAGGAGTGTGCTTATTGAAAAAGATTATTGGGTGTCATTAGTGCTTAAAAAGTTATCTGAGTCCGAATATAAAGATCAGGTTGTATTTAAAGGAGGGACTTCCTTGTCAAAAACTTATACATACATTGCAAGATTTTCTGAAGATATTGATCTCGCATTACTTGAGGGCAAAGCCTTTGGAGACGCCAAAAGAAAAACCTTATTTAAGAACATTGAAAACACTATAACTGCAGGATTAACTCAAATAAAAAATCACCCCGAAACTCACAAAAAGGGCAAAAACAGAAGAACTTTCTTTGATTATCCTAAAACATTCAGTGATCCAAATATAGCAGCCATAAAAGATGTAATACAAGTTGAGTTGAATTCTTTTACTAATCCCATACCTAATTCAGAATTAGCAATTCAAAGCTTGCTTTATAAATTTCTAACACAACAAGGTTATAATAAAGAAGTAAAAGAATATGCATTAGAACCCGTTTCACTAAATGTATTAAGCCTGGAAAGAACTTTTTCTGAAAAGCTACTTTCATTAATTCGTCTATCTTATAAAGGAATAGATTCTTTGAAAAGTAAGATAAGGCATTTTTATGATCTCCACAAGATAGTCGAAAACAATAATATTTTGGTTCCTGAAACTATAGAGATAATTGTATTGGCAAAACAGGATGATAAATCAAATCCTCTATTCAATGGGGAATGGTTAAATAATACCCTGTCTGAAGCTCCATTATTTAAGAATCTGGAAAAATATTGGGATAAACTTGAATCCAGATATAAAGAAGAATTACCTCAGTTATGCTGGTTGGATGAAATTCCTTCAAGTGAGCAGGTTTTATCAAGTATGAAAAAAATAAAAACTTTCGTAGAAGAGTATGAAAAAGTATAAATCTGGCGTTTCAAAGGAATTCACATTGGAAAGATTTAGAATACATGAGCCGGTTACTCCAGCAGAGTTCGCCTCTAACCTTTTATGTTTGAGTATTTGATTTTTCGCTCCAAAAGCGAA
>CAYFRV010000462.1:0-2083 GCA_964345495.1 uncultured Bacteroidales bacterium
CTGCCAAAAGCCAAGAGTTAATAGGCCAAAGGCCATCAATAATTCACGCGTCCCGGGTTTTGATCTTTCTATAATAGATTTGCGGGAGAATAATTCCGGCTGCAAGTCCTATACTATTTGAAAGTAAATCATATTCATTAAAACTCCTTCCGGGAATAAACATCTGCAAAAATTCACTACCTACGGCAAGAAGAACGGCTCCGGTCAAAAAAAGCAGAAATTGCCTTTTGAATAAGACAAGATACCCATTCGATTGCCAGAAAAAGAAAAATAGTGCCAGCAAAAAATAAGCACCAAAATGCACAAGGTAATCCATCCGCAGGAATAAAAACTCAGTGGAACTGCCACCTGTGTCTATTTGTTTGGGAAATAGCGAGTTAGTAAGAATAAAAAGCAACCAAAACCAAAATAACAACTGAAACAAATTCCTTCTTTTCTTTAATTTCTGCATTTTACAAAGGGTTCCTTTTTATCATCCAACTAATTATTTAATCTGCGAGATAATGAAATTTATTCTTTCATTTTGAAACCTCAAATAAAGAGGTTTTTGTCTCTGCTTACTTTTTGAGCTCCCAGTCAAAACCATCTTTGGTATCCTTTACAACCACACCCATATTTTGAAGTTCATCCCTTATCCTGTCAGCCGTATTGAAATCTTTTTGTTTTTTTGCCTCTAATCTAATATTTAAAAGAAGATTAATAAGTTCTTCTGTCAAATGGCTTTCTTCTTGTTCTTTCTCTTCTCTTTCCAGCCCAAGAATATCATAAACGAACGCATTGTAAATATTTTTTAATTTTGGTATATCTGCTTCTTTTATTTGTGCATTGCCATCTTTCACCGAATTAATAAATCTTACCATCTCAAAAATATGGGAAAAAAGCACGGGCGTATTGAGATCATCATTAGTTGCATCATAAAGATTTTTCTCCAGCTCATCCAAATCCATATCAGTTTTATTGGTGCCTTTAAGCTCCTCCAACGTTTCACCAGCCTTTAATAATTTTTTAAAGCCTTTTTCTGCTGCTTCCAGCGCTTCATTAGAGAAATCCAGCGGACTTCTGTAATGTGCCTGCAACATAAAGAAACGGATTGTCATTGGGCTGAAAGGTCGTTCTAGAAGTTCATGTTCTCCATTAAAAAATTCATTGAGGGTAATAAAATTCCCTAAAGATTTCCCCATTTTTTTACCGTTGATGGTAACCATATTATTATGCATCCAGTAATTCACCGAGTCTTTACCATTAGCAGCCGTTGACTGAGCAATTTCACATTCATGGTGAGGAAACAACAAATCCATTCCGCCCCCGTGGATATCAAACTGTTCGCCCAGGTAGCGTGTACTCATAGCAGAACATTCAAGATGCCAACCCGGAAAACCTTCGCTCCATGGCGATGGCCAACGCATAATGTGTTCAGGGGTTGCTTTCTTCCACAACGCAAAATCAAAGGGATTCTTTTTTTCCTGCTGCCCTTCAAGGTTGCGTGTATTGGATTGCAGTTCTTCTATGTCCCTTCCTGAAAGCTTGCCGTAGTGGTGTTCTTCATTATACCTGTGGACATCAAAATAGACGGAGCCATTTACTTCATAGCCGTAGCCGCTTTCAATAATTTTCTTTACCAACTGCTGTTGTTCAATGATATGGCCGGTTGCCCGTGGTTCTATACTCGGACGCAACACATTCATCTGGTCCATATTCTGATGATATCTCCAGGAATAATACTCGGCAATCTCCATCGGTTCAAGTTTCTCAACCTTTGCTTTTTTGGCTATCTTGTCCTCGCCTTCATCAGCATCGCTTTCAAGGTGTCCGACATCTGTTATGTTTCTTACATAGCGGACTTTATACCCAAGATGTTTCAGGTAGCGGAAAAGCAAATCAAAGGTAACCGCAGGGCGCGCATGCCCAAGGTGGGCATCACCATACACAGTAGGGCCGCATACATATAAACCAACATGCTGCGGATTAAGCGGTTTGAAAACTTCTTTTTCCCGTTTAAGCGTATTATATAGATACAAATCTTTTGTCATAATTTCTTGTTTTTTAACCTGACATGCAAAGGTAAAAAGATTTTAATTCAGTT
>CAYFRV010000463.1:0-2058 GCA_964345495.1 uncultured Bacteroidales bacterium
TTCAGGCATTGCATTCAGAAATAAAAAATGTTTATTTTTGTTTTAAATAATGACATAAAACTAATTGAACTCCATGACTTCTCCATTGTTTCAAACGATTCTTATTACTCTGGCATGTTCTGCTTTGGTAGTGTTTTTTTTAAAAAAACTACGCATGCCTTCTATTCTGGGGTTCCTAATAACAGGTATTCTTATTGGTCCATACGGACTGGGTTTTATTCAGGCAGCTCACGAAATTGAATTAATTTCAGAAATAGGCGTTATATTATTGCTCTTTGTAATTGGCATGGAGCTGTCCCTTAAACAATTAGCATCTATCAGGAAAACTATCTTTATCGGAGGATTTGCACAGGTTGGAGGATCAATTATTATAGCTGCCGTATTAAGCAATCTTTTGGGTTTTAGCTGGAAGGAATCTGTATTTTTTGGCTTTTTGTTCTCACTGTCGAGTACCGCCATCGTCTTAAAAATTTTGCAGGACCGGAATGAAATATCGGCTCCTCATGGCCGAAATGCACTTGGAATACTGATATTTCAGGATATAATCGTTATCCCCATGATGCTGGTTACTCCTCTTCTTGCCGGAGATTCTGCCAATGTAATAGTTGCTGTTGGGGAATTGCTGCTAAAATCAGCCGTAGTAATCGCATTAACCTTTCTGGGTGCTAGATATATTGTGCCCCATTTAATGCACCTCATTGCAAAAACAAAAAGCAAAGAACTATTTCTAATTGCCACTTTAGCAATATGTTTTGCAGTAGCATTTCTTACTTCAGAAGCTGGTTTTTCGCTGGCGCTTGGCGCTTTTCTTGCCGGTATTATTATTTCTGAATCAGAGTATAGTCATCAGGCGACCAGCATTATTTTACCCTTTAAAGAATTATTCTCCAGCTTTTTCTTTATTTCAATAGGAATGCTCCTTAATCTTCATTTTTTTGCAGAAAATGCAATCACAATATTCATCATAGTTTTAGTCGTATTTATTTTAAAAACAAGCATTGCAGCGTTATCTACAGCTTTATTAAAATACCCTCCAAGAGTTGTTTTACTGACAGGCCTCTCCCTCTTTCAGATAGGTGAATTCTCATTTATTCTATCCAAAGTGGGTATCGAATATGGTTTTATATCCACGGAAATAAATCAATATTTTCTTTCTGTGTCTATTATAACAATGTTTCTTACGCCTTTCATCATAATGTTTTCTGAAAACCTTGCTTATTCGACAATACCTTCATTTTTACAAAGGAAATTGAGTTCTTCCGGATATTTAAATAACAATGAAGACAAGCAGGAAGATGACCAGGAATTGGAAAACCACCTACTCATAATTGGCTATGGAATTAACGGAAGAAATGTAGCAAAGGCTGCAAAACATGTAAACATCCCATACCTGATAATAGAATTGAACGCCGATACAGTTCTAAAAGAAAAAGACAAGGGAGAACGAATCATCTTCGGAGATGCGAGTCATACACATATTCTGAACCTGACAAATATAAACAAGGCAAGGGCTGTTGTTGTAGCTATTTCAGATCCAACAGCCACAAGGTATATTTTATCTAACATTCGTCAAGTCTCAAAAGCAGCTTACATAATTGTCAGAACCCGATATGTCAACGAAATAGACGACTTGTTCTCCCTTGGTGCAAATGAAGTAATACCAGAAGAATTTGAAACTTCTGTAGCCATATTTTTCAGAGTATTGCAGAACTTTTTGGTACCAATCGATGAAATAGAAAACCTTGTCAAAACTATCAGAGCAGATCATTATAAAATATTTCATTCCGAAAGTAAAATACCCAGAACGATCACTCCCACTAAAATCCCCAATTTCCATGTTACATGCTTACGTGTTGAAGCAGACAGCGGAGAGTTAATAGGAAAATCAATTGGCGAGGCACACATTCGAAAACGATTTGGCATTAACATAATAGCTATTGCCCGGAAAAACAAAATGCTATATCCTATAAACCCTGAACTTAAAATTTGTCAGAATGATCTGATATATGTCAGCGGCAATTCAGAGCAGATTAATAATTTTTATAAAGCTGTTAAGTA
>CAYFRV010000464.1:0-2042 GCA_964345495.1 uncultured Bacteroidales bacterium
AATAAGTAATTTATTCATATGCTATATCTCTAACATTACTATTGTCCAATTTTCCTTTTAAATCAAGGCTTCCGGAATTTTTCCAGTTATGCTTATTCTTTTTACCGGAAACTTCTTTAATAGTAATTTCAACTTCTTTGCCTATCAGGTTTTCAACGTTTTTAAGTTTGATAGTAGAAGATTTTAATTTTGTTTTGATATGTATCATTGTTGATTGATTTTATCCTCTATTGTAATAACGTTAAAAAAGTTCATTTATATATTTTTATTATTCATTTTAAAATGCTTTGTTTTTTTTATCTGTGTAGATCCCTGCCTGCCGGCAGGCAGGCGTTGCATCCGCGTCACCGTGTCCGGCACCTGACGGATCTGCGTTCTATTCCTCCATTTGTATAGATTTTTCGTTTGAATTCGGGTTTTTTGCCGAAGTTTAGCAGCAGCCCTATTTCTATATCTGTTGCTTTGAGGTAGTTTATTAGCTGAAATTCGTTTTCCTCGCAGAGGGCTTCCATTGCCCCACCCTGCCAGGGGTTCGCAACCCTGGCAGGGTTTTAACGTGCATTTTGATAGACTTTTTCGAGGAACCCGTAGCCGAGGATGTTGTAGACCTTGTAGAAGGCGTTGATGATCTTTTTGGTTTTATCGTGGTGCTTCATGATTAATGGAACGCGGATCCGTCGAAAGCCGGACACGGTGACGCAGATTATACGAATTACCACGGATTTTTATTTTTTCTAAGTTTACCTTTTTAATAAGCAAGGTTAAATTTGATATTGTCTTATTTTAAGTGGTTTATTAATTCATTGAAAGTGATAATTTTTGTCTTTTTTACTTCCTTTAATATTAACAGGTCTTCGTCACCAGTAACTAAAAAATCTGCTTTGCTGTCAACTGCTAAATTAAGAATGAAGTTATCTTTTGGGTCTCTGCAAACTTGGATATTTGAATTAACATCTACAATTTTCCCGTATAAATCAAATTTTAAAAGCAATTCTTTTATATCATCTTTAGTAAAAAAATTTTTGAATTTTGGCCTTGAGACTACATCAATGAATTCTTCAATTAATTCCTTTGAAAATATCAGCACAATTTGTTTGTTTTCAATGTATTCGTCTAATTCGTCAAAGTTATTAGAAATAAGATAACTAATCCAGAGGTTTGTATCGAGGATAACCTTTTTACTTTTCATTCCGGGCTTTTCTAACAGATTCAACTTCTTTAGTGATTTCATCTAATGATGGAGAACTGTCAGATTTTGCTCTAAGTTTTTTAAGAATTTCTTTAAATTCATTATCCTCTTTTTCTTTCCTGATTTTTATCAGATTCATATCAGCTAAATTTCGTAATAGTTTTTTAGCCTTGGGGTTTATTATGTCAATTTTCAATGATTCCATTTGCTTGTCTTTTTTAGTATTTCTTTTATTTTAAACATGAAAATATGTTGTTTTATTGTTTGGGATGCGGAATGTTTTGGAACGCTGATCCGTCGAAAGCCGGACACGGTGACGCGGTTTTTTTGGAACGCGGATCCGTCAGGTGCCGGACACGGTGACACGGATTGGGCGCCTGCCTGCCTGCCCGACGGCAGGCGGGCCGGCAGGCAGGGATTTACACGGATTTTTATTTTTTAGAATATATTAAAAATATTAACTGGTTTACTTTAGATATTTACTTTAAATTTTGAAACAAACAGATTTTATTTCAACCATATAAGGTAATATAAGTCTTATTTTTCTTTATATGTTCTTATGTGGTTCCTGTATTTTTTGTTTTTTTTTTATCCTCCGAAGCTTCAGCGAAGGAGGACTTCTTACTCATAACTCACTACTCATCTCTCATTACGCATCATTTTCAGATTCTTTCGCTAAGACAGATAGCGCTCTTTCAGAGCTTGGTGAAGTAGGGGTTTTCTCTTTCACAGGGCTCCGCTTTGCTTCACCCTGTGTTATTGCTTTCGGGGCTTTGCCCCTTTGTAGTTCGGTAGTCATTCGGTAGTCATTCAGTAGTTTCGTGATACCGCTATTGCAAGCTGCGACTGCAAC
>CAYFRV010000465.1:0-2037 GCA_964345495.1 uncultured Bacteroidales bacterium
TGAAATTTTGCAGAAAATCTTTAAAACAAAAAATCCGTGAAAATCCCTGCCTGCCTGCCCGATGGCAGGCGGGCCGGCAGGCAGGCGCAAAATCCGCGTCATCGGCGTTCCAAAATTATAGAATGCTGATGACTATGATTTAACGGATAAACTTCTCGTTCGCTTCTTATTGAACTGGAATTAAAATTTCTTAGTTTTATGCAAAATTTTGCACGATAAATTATTGCATAATTCTCCAGGCTTTAAATGATAAAACATGGATAAAACAAACTTAACATTCTCGTTCATCATACCTGTATACAACCGTCCCAACGAAGTTGAAGAGTTGCTGGAGAGTCTTTCTAAACAAACCAGCAAAGATTTTGAGGTTGTTATTGTGGAAGATGGCTCAGATTTGAAAAGTGACACAGTGGTTGAAAAATATAAACCACAACTTGATATATCCTATTATTACAAAGAAAACACAGGCCCGGGAATAAGCAGAAATTATGGGTTTGAAGGAGCCGAAGGGAATTACTGCATTTTTCTGGATTCGGATTGTATCCTTCCTCCACATTATTTTGAAACCGTAAAGAATGAACTGGCAGAAAAGTATGTAGATGCTTTCGGAGGGCCTGACCGGGCACATACAAGTTTTTCAAAATTGCAAAAGGCCATTAACTATTCGATGACTTCTTTTTTTACAACAGGGGGTATCCGGGGCGGAAAGAAAAAACTCGATAAATTTTTCCCGAGAAGCTTTAATATGGGTTATTCAAGGGAAGTGTTCGATAAAACACAAGGCTTTTCCAAGCTGCGCTTTGGAGAAGATATCGACATGAGCATACGGATAATTGAAAATGGCTTTCACACGAGGCTCATCCCGGATGCTTATGTTTACCATAAACGAAGAACAAACCTGAGGCAGTTTTTCAAACAGGTTTTCAACTCAGGAATTGCAAGAATTAATCTTTACAAAAGGCACCCACAATCCCTGAAGCTCGTCCACTTTGCTCCTGCACTCTTCACCACAGGCACAATTCTTCTGGTGATTCTATCATTCATCGTTTCCCCGTATTTTTTAATTCCAAACCTGGTGCATATTGTTCTTTTATTCTTTGATTCAATGATTAAGAACAAAAGTGCATCAATTGCTTTCTTGTCAACAGTTACCAGCTATGTTCAGCTTTTTGGTTATGGCTTTGGATTTTTAAAAGCCTTCCGGAAAAGGATAATTTTTGGCGGAAAAGATGAGTTTACCGCTTTCAGGGAGAATTTTTATGAATAGAAAAGGGTAGAATAGTTATCATGAAGGGAAGCATTGTTTAGGAAAAAATAAGGAATTACAATTATTTACAAAAAAATGGTTTATTATAAATTTCTATTTCTGTCTAAGTGTTTCTAGATAGAGATCACTCAATTTTCCACCAATATCTTTATAAGTAAATTTATCCTTAAATGAGTCAGCTATTTTCTTATTGTCAAAATCTGTATTTATTAACTTTTTCAGATTATATACCCAATCCTCAAGGTTATTATCACACAATCTTCCGTTTTCAGAGTTAACAAGCTCAGGGATAGCGCCAACATTAGAAGCTATCACGGGAGTTCCGGTTTTTAAAGCTTCCACAATGACAACACTAAACGTTTCTATATTTGATCCGTGAATTAAAAAATCAGCATTATTGTAAGCTTCAACTAACTTTTCTTTTGGTAACCAACCAGAAAATTCTACATTGAGCTTATATTGATTGGTTAATTCTTTTAATTCAGGTATTAAACTGCCACCACCTATAATTTCTAACTCAACATCCTGATTAATTTGATCATTTAGTGCTGCTAAAGACTTTATAATTAAATCTGGTCGTTTTGCTGAATTTTTTCTCTTTATCCACCTGGCAATTGCAAGAAATCTTATTTTATTCGATTTTTTAACCTTTTTCCTATAAGTGAACAAGGAATTGTCTATTACATTAGGAATAACCTTTATTTGTTTATCAGAAACAGGGGCATTATTTTTTAATTGATTAGCTAAAAAATTGGAAACAGGACAAATAT
>CAYFRV010000466.1:0-2036 GCA_964345495.1 uncultured Bacteroidales bacterium
CCAAACCAACATAAAAGTAAAATGACAAAAGCCAGACTTAGCAGCCACAATGCATTTCTCTTCTTATTTGGATAAAAATAGCGGTAATGAATGAAAAGCAGATAAACAAGCCAGGTTAAAAACGACCATGTCTCTTTCGGATCCCAAGTCCAATAATGCCCCCATGCTTCTTTAGCCCACAATGCACCAAACAGCAACCCAAAGGTTAAGAATGCGAATCCGATGTAAACAAGATTATCTCCAAGCCAAAGAATTTTATCATTTAGCTTATTTTTTGAATTTAAGTATAATCCTCTTATTGCCACAAGTGTAGCAGCAGCAAGTAGAGCATAGGCCAACATATAGACAATTACATGCGGAACAAACCATGGGCTTTGTAATGCAGGCATTAAAACCTTGGAATGGGTTTCAGGTTTGAGATAGTTGATCAACACAAAAACGACAGCCATAATCAGACTATAACTCATAAACCATCGGTATTTCCATCGGGAATAAGTTACAATTCCCACTCCGGCAAGAAAAAATGAATACCATAGACGGGTTTCACCTAATGTACGCATAGGTGGGCGTTCAAGATCAATCCAGAGTTTAGTGATGAAGGCTCCAAATACCAATAACCCGACGATCACAAGTACCGTTGCCGCACGATGAAATTTTGGCCTGGAAGGGATATAAAAAGCCATTGCAACTACCCACAAAATTACCGATATAAAAGCAAAATATTCAAAATAAGCCCAACTCATGTTTTACGATTTTTTAGGTTCGTGTTTTTGTTTTCTTCTGCCACTCCAAAAAAGCATCACTGCACCTGCCATTAGCATAAAAATTCCAGTATACACAACAGGCAGCCATGGGTCTTTTACAATTTCAAGAATCGTGAGCTCAGACCAGCGCCCTTTCCGTTCATTATAACCCTGCTGGTAAACCTTCCAGCCTTTGATTTTAAATGGTTTGTTTACTTCCAGGGTTACGGGTTTCTTAACTCCATCTTTTGTATAAAGTACCAAATCAGATGAATACCTTCTTGGTTCCGGTTGAGTAATACTTACCATATACTGGTTGTTCAACTTTAAGGCTGCCGGTTTCATTCGGTAACTTCCGGGAGAAACCCATCCTTCTCTGACTTTGCCTGATTTTTCATTATACACTTCAATATAAGCTGCAAAGGCAGAGCCTGGTGTTTTATTTTTGAAATACCTGTCTCCCTGATTAATAGCATAATTATATACCGTATCAATATTTATCTTCCAATTCCCGATAGACTGGCTCCTTCCCTCTTCTACTTCAAACAGTGCGTCTTTATACTTTTTCGGGACGCTATAATCATCTGATGAGAAAATCGCAACTTTGGGGTTGTACTGTTCAATCGTAAAATCTTTCAGTTTAAAAGCAAAATCTAACTCATGTTTCTTCTCTTCGGAATCATAAGCATACCAAACTGTTTCTCCTTCATTAATGTACATATTCCAACGCTTAAGGTCACCTCTGCCAAATGCAACAGCAAAAACAATAATCCAAAGCCCCAGATGATTCAAACCGAAACTCAAATCTTTCCATTGCGGTTTCCACAAACGACGAAGTATGGTAAGTCCTAATATCACTTCAAAATAGATTACAATAAAAAGGAACGGCCAGCTTTGAAGCAGATGGGTAAGACCAATTTTATTAAACAAAGGACTAAATGAATCTTCCTGTGGAATAAATCCCATTAACAAAGTAAGCAAAGCAAGAACGCTTATGGCACTTATGGCTGCCGGGACACCAGAAAGCCACCTTACAAAATGATTCTTTGAAAATACAACGCGCACCAAAACCAGGATAAGGATAAAGCCAATTCCAACCAGAATATTTTCCGGATATTCCAATGAACTTTTAAATACCGTCGGGGTGACTATTTCCAAAGCAAAACCTATAATTATCAGTCCAAAGGCTATTGCAAAACTCTCTTTGAACTTCCAGGGAAAATTCCACATAAAAATTATATTTTTCTAATTACCATATTTTTGTATAAGAAGAATGAGGCTGTCTAAAAAGTA
>CAYFRV010000467.1:0-1995 GCA_964345495.1 uncultured Bacteroidales bacterium
CGTTTGCCGGCGTTTTATTGAGTATTTTTCTTCTTAGATTGTACCATAAAGAAAGGGTTAAAAAAGCTTTTAGATTTTTTAAATATTTTCCGGGTGTAATGCCGTTTATTAGCCTGTTTTATCTTGAAAGCTACTTGTTTTTGAATGTCCACGGAATGGAATTTCATTCTTTGGCTTTAATCATTGCTGTTGGTTTTATGATTGCCGTATGGGGTTGCATGATTTTGTTCAGGTGGCTGCTGAGCGATTACGATATCATGCTGGAAATGAAATTCTTCCTACACATCATCCAGATGATTGCTGCACTGATTATTTCTGTACATCTGTTTGGTCTTCAGGTTCCCAAACAAACAGAATATCTGTCTTTTCAGCAAACCGGAATTATCCTGGGGGCGGCTGTAATGGTTATTGCAGTGGGATTAATTTGTTATCAGTTAAAAATCAAAAAAATAATAAAGAAATAGTATGGATGAAATAACAGAAATATTGTATTGGATATCCACCGGCCTGCTTATACCGGTTATAGTTCTGCTGCTACTCTTTTTTATCCGGTCGTTGTTGCTCATTGGGGCCTTTTACGGGATGTATATGAACAAACTACGGTTCAACAAACAGTTCGGGGAAAACCTTGAAACCTTTGATGCTCATAATGTACGGGAAAAGTTGAATGGTTTGCCATTAAATTCAAAGCTGTTAACTGCCAGCTATCTTAAAAAAACAATGCAAGCCAAACCAGAGTCGGTGTATTACGAAAAAGTGCTTAGCGATTACGAAATTGCCTGCCAGAAAGACCTTTCCGGAAGCCAAACATTGGCAAAACTTGGTCCGGTCCTGGGTTTAATGGGTACATTAATTCCTATGGGACCCGCCCTGGTAGGCCTTGCTGCAGGCGATGTAGAGTCGATGGCCTCAAATATGCAGGTAGCTTTTTCCACTACTGTAATTGGGTTGTTCACCGGAGCCGTGGGCTTCATTATTCTGCAAATAAAAAAACGCTGGTACGCTGCCGACATAAGCAACCTGGAGTTTATTACAGAATTGCTGAAAAAGTCGAATCAAACAGAAAACAAATGAAACGGGCAAAAAAATTTTTGAATAGCGAAGATTTTGATCCTATGGCAACCGTATCCAATCTTTTTGATGTAGCCATGGTTTTTGCCCTGGCTTTGATGGTTGCTCTTGTTGCCAGGTATAAAATGAATGAAGTTTTCTCCAAAGATGATTTTACAATGGTGAAAAATCCGGGTACCGAACAAATGGAAATCATCACCAAAAAAGGCGAAAAAATAGAAACCTACAAAGCATCCGATGAACAGCAATCATCCGGCGACCGCGGACGAAAAGTTGGTACGGCCTATCAGTTGGAAAGCGGCGAAATTATTTACATCCCTGATTAAAAATTAATTATACATGAATTATAATTATTTAGATTTTAAATCATCCGGTGTGCAAGTATTGAAGCATCATGTTTACGAATACAAATAAAATTCGGAATATGGTGTTGCATGCCCTGAATAGAACAAAAATAGACAAAGTAATACATTTTTTGAACATGAAAGCAGTTCATTTCCGGATTTCCAAAGTTAATAAGCGTAAAATCAATGTTTATTCTGAAAATCCTGAATATGTTGAAATTATAAAATCGATTCGTGCCGAATCTTTAACTAACGGACTAAAAAACGTCCGGCAGATATGACGTATAAAATACTTGTCGTAAAGTGCTATATATTAGTTCAATATACAATAACGCTATAGAAAAAACTGTTGTTATTCTTGCATAAAAAAAACAGAAATGTATCAGACTCATAAAATATATATCAAAGCTGACATGAAAATTTCCGATCTGATTAAAGAAAATCACAGGTTATTACTACTTCTTCAGCATCTGGAAATTGATTTCTTAGTCGGTGATAAAACGGTATCCCGGGTATGCAGTGATAACTCAATGCCTTTGCAATTGTTTCTGCTTTTAGGAAATCTTTATAACGAATTTAA
>CAYFRV010000468.1:0-1985 GCA_964345495.1 uncultured Bacteroidales bacterium
ATTCGTTAATGAACTATATTTCATCCGCTCCAATGATCTTCACACCTTTTTCCTTCATTTCATTTATGGCTTTTTGAGGATCTTCCGGTTCTGCTCTGACTCCTTCAATGCCATCTACAATCAGATAGGTGTTGAAATCATTTTTCAAGGCATCCAGTGTTGTTTGTTTGACGCAATATTCTGTGGTTAATCCGGAAATATATAATTCATCAATATTTTTGTCTATTAAATATTCTTTTAAATTGACATTAGTAGCTTCAAATGCGGAGTAACCATCATCTTTATTGCCTGTACCCTTGTAAAGTTCCTGAGTTATTTTTTCGGTCTTCAGCTCCGGGTGATATTCTGCACCTTTTGTGTCCCGGACACAATGTGGAGGCCAGTTCTCAAAGTGTATACTGTCTTCCGGATGCCAGTCTCTGGAAGCAATTACCAGATCAAATTTATCTATGATTTTATTGATTACCGGAACTACTTTATCTCCTTCCGGGGTTCCTAAAGCACCTCCCGGGCAAAAATCATTCTGAACATCGACTATTAATAAAGCTTTCATAAGCCCTCCTTCTCTTTATTATTACTTCTTAAATTATAAACGAGTTCATTTCGGTAGTTATTGAGTTTTTCGGATAAACCTACTTTGTATATGTGTGGCTTTTCAAACCTTCTGTGCTCAATCGGCAGGTTTTCAAGCCGTTTTTTACTATAATCACTTATTTGTTGAATGTTATCCGATTTATTAATGAATTCTCCATCTTTAACATGTGTAGTAAAGAGGTTCTCTTTCTCCATATTTTTCAAAATGCATTTTACGCCCTTTTTGTAAGGATGATGCATTATTTGTGTTTCATTATCCTGATGCAATTGTATGCAATCTGCGTAGTAAAAACCTTCCTTGTCGTAATATCGGCTTACCTCTTTTTTGCCGGGTATGGATATTTTTTCAAAAGTATCTGACAATTTTATTTTGGGTTCATCATTGATCATAGAAAGCTTATAAACCCCATCTAATGCAGCGGTTTTTTTGCCGGTAACAAGCTCGGTTCCTACACCAAATCCATCGATTGGTGCATTTTGTTCTTCAAGGCTTCGAATGACATACTCATCTAATTGGTTGGAAACGATAATCTTAGTATCATTTAAACCGGCATCATCCAGCATTTTTCTGGTTTTTTTGCTTAAATAGGCGAGATCTCCACTGTCGAGGCGTACGCCCTTTAAAGTATATCCTTTCTCTTTTAATTCGTGTCCTATTTTTATTGCATTTGGAACTCCCTGATTTAAAGTATTATAAGTATCTACCAATAATATGGTTTTGTCAGGGAATATTTCGGCATATTTTCTAAAGGCCGTTAATTCGTCTTTAAAACTTTGAATCCAGGAGTGTGCTTGTGTACCGGTTACCGGGATGTTGTAAGTATATCCGGCGAGAACATTTGAGGTTGCGCCAATTCCTCCGATAGCGGCTGCCCGGCTTGCTTGTAAGCCACCCAGACCTTGGGCTCTGCGAAGTCCAAAATCACTAAAAAGGCGTTCTCCTGTTACTCGTTTAATTCTCGTAGCTTTTGTTGCTATCAGCGACTCAAAATTCAGAAAGTTTAAAAGCAAGGTTTCAATGAGTTGACATTCAATAATATTTCCTTCGATTTGGAGTATGGGTTCGGACGGGAAAACAACTTCTCCTTCCTGCATTCCCCGAATTGTTCCCTGAAATTTGAATTCTTTTAGATAGTCTAAGAATTCATCCTTAAAACCTAAATCTTTGAGATAGGTAATGTCTTCAGCCTGATAAGTAAAGTTTTTCAGTGATGCTAAAAAGTCTTCTAAGCCTGCAAATATCACATAGCCTCCATTAAAAGGGTTGTCTCTGAAAAAATAGTCGAATATAACTTGTTCATCTTTTTTGTCGTTATAAAAATAACCCTGAGCCATGGTAAGCTCATAAAAATCGGTGTATAAGCCGTTATGATTGTTTAGTATATCCATTT
>CAYFRV010000469.1:0-1983 GCA_964345495.1 uncultured Bacteroidales bacterium
CTTTACCAGAATTAAACTCTACAAGTTTTGCCCAATCAATATTTCCTCTATCATCGCAGAAATCATTTGAGAATTCTTTTGTGAATTTGTTGATCATCTGAGCGTATGATTCTGTGAAGGCGTTATTTTTTTCTTTTGCTTTATAGCCAAGCGGTTCAATAATATCTTTATATAAATTTTCTTGTCCGGAAATGAATTCCCAGAAATTTTGTCCACAATATTTAAAGTACTCACCTTTATCCGGGTTATTATCTTTACCATAGCAACAACCGTTAACTGCTTTAACAATTAACCCGGAGTTACTTGTTCTTAAAGTCTTCTTAGCTGTACTAAAATCAGCCTTCATCTTCGAAATTTGGCTACTATTACCCCAATTAGGACCAGATTTAATGGTTACAATGTTTCTTACATTATCCTTATCGAATTCAAGATCAATTCCTGTAATTCCAGATTTCCAGCCATCATATACCTTTTGGTTAATAAAGATTGCTAATCCCTCTAGCCAATCACCAAAAATGGTTTCTTCATTTGAGGAAATAAAGGCATCTGTCAGCTTTCTGATTATCTGTTCTGCTGTTAAAAGATGCTTAGCCCGAAAAAGATATGGATTCTTTTTTTTAAGGATGGTTTTAAGTTTTAAACGGTTGAGGCTATCTATTCTTTTTTGGTGAAAAGTATTGATATTATCTTCAACGTATTCAGTTACGTCTTTGATTTTTAGTTGATTCATATTCGTCTTTTGGTTCAAATAAAACTAATTTTGTTGGTTCGATTTGCCTTTTTATATAATCATAATATTCTTTATATATTTCTATTCCAATTGAATGTCGAAACATTCTTTGTGCTACAAAATTAGTAGTTCCTGAACCTGTAAATGGATCAAGCACCGTATCTCCTTGTTTTGTAAAAAGTTTAATGAACCATTCCGGTAGTTTTTCCGGGAAAGCTGCACTATGTTTTTTATTGTTGCATTCTGTTGATAAATGAAGGACGTTTGTTGGGTATGCTTTATCCCGATTTACCCAGTTTGAGATATTTTTGCCAAAACCACTACCTACTTTTGATTCATCCCTTCTTTTATCTGTGTCACTTAGGTTTTTAAGTCTGTTTTTTGCCCAGTCACCTGTAGGAACCATGACTTCTTCCTGATACATATTAAATTTTTTGTTTTTATTAAATTGAAGAAGTCTTTCCCAGGCATCTCGAAAGCGATTGGGCCACTTGCCCGGATAAGAATTTTTTTTATGCCAAATAAATTCTTCGGTCCAGAACCACCCTTGTTTCCTCATTTCAAGAATGAGTTCCATTACGTATGTACTTCTTTCACCGTTGACAACCTTTTCCTTAATGTTCAATATAAATGTGCCGGTAGGAGCCAGAACACGGAGGAGTTCTTTTGAAATAGGTAAAAACCAATCTACATATTCATTAGGATGAATACCACCATAAGTGTTTTTTCTTTGATCAGCATAAGGTGGTGAAGTAAAAATTAGATCTACCGAATTATCTGGTAATGTTTTAAGCACTTCTCGGCTGTCTCCTAATCTTATATCTGTTTTTATTTCCATATATTGAACTTCCCTTTTCTTAAATTACAAATTTAGTCAATTTTGATGTGAATATAAACTACAGTTTTTTCTGTTCGATAAATTGTGTACAAAGTGAAATAAGTTAATAGGTTAAATAACTAGCCCAGTTAATTGATTCCCTTAAAGTGCCTCTAAGCTAACTCCTCCTAAACTGAAATGAAACTGCTTACATTTTTATTGCAAACACATAATCGATTGTTATTGGGTGGGTTAGCCTTCCGGCAGTTGCCGGAAAATAAAGGGCAGCGGGCAGGCCAATAATGCGTTTTAGAGATACTGATTAATGAGGCTGAACACTCTTTTGAACATTCTCACTAATGCGGCATACTCATTTAACCCAATTAACAAGCCACTCAGTTAACTTAATCAACCTAATAACCCAATCAACTCAATT
>CAYFRV010000470.1:0-1978 GCA_964345495.1 uncultured Bacteroidales bacterium
GCTCTAAGGAAATAAGATATTATAAGCTGTTTTTTGTTATTGCGAAAATCTAATGAATCAATTTGTTTCAAACTTTCAATCTTATCCTTCATTTTTTATTACTTCCGTTTTTTAAAATTGCACACAATGGTTGACAATATGGCCAGTAAGGGATTGCGGGCGATTTCCTGTCAAGTTACACGAAAAGTTGAAGCGGGCTACAACCCTTGAATAACCCACTGTCCCGGCAATTTTTTATACCGCGTGTTGTGTGGTGTAATTCTCTTCTTCAAATGGTTTGTCAAATCTTTTACTAAATGCACCATTTTTTTTTAGATTACTATTCCAATAAAAATTAGTTAATCCTGTTTTGCTAATGAGACTAAATAAAAATCTTCTCATAAGCGACATTTTAAAAGGCTTTCTTAATCTATCTTGTATCTCCGTAGAGAACGCTTCTTTTTTTGCAAAGTACTCACCTAAATCCTCAAATCTGCCAAATAATTTCTTAGTCATGAAATGAGGCATAATTTGAATACCCTCAATTCCTCCTTTTATTATAGTACCCATATATTCACATTTTAATCTCTTTGTCAATTTTTCCAAATATCGTTCAATATATAGTGAGTGAATTGCCTCAGGGAATCCTGACTGAACTATAAAACCAATTTTTTTCGAAGGTGGTAATTTTAATTCTATAATACTTTCAAAAAATTCTTTTACAATCCCTGGCATACAATCAGTATAAAGTGGAAAAATTATAATAACAATCTCTGAATTTCGAAAAATCTCAACTTGTTCTTCTTTCTTTTTGCGGTTTGCCAGATAGTGGATTGATACAGGTTCATTACAAATCCTTTTATATCCGCTCAAGAAATTTTCAATAAGTATTTTTGAATTGCTCTTCTTATTTCTGGGAGAACCATTAAATATTGCAAGTTTCATAAATTATATCCTCAATTTTATCATGGTCAATACATTTTAAATATTTCTTTTTGCAATGAAAATTTAATGCAAATCTGTCATAAATATCATTTACAATCTCCAAATCTTCATTGTCTGTAACGGTTTCCTTCTCGATAATAAGTCCAATATCAGGATACTTTTTATATCGCTTTCGATGGTGATTTTCACCGTTTCTTAATTCAATGTATGGATGAAGAAGTACAATTAGTCTATCGGTTATTTTTTTAAGTGCTGAACTCGTAAAGCCTGCAGTCAAAGGTGATGCAAAAATAACAAAGTCGGATTTTATAACTGCTTTAAAGATTTCTTCGGCATCATCATTAATTGCACATCTACCAGGAGTTTTCCACCAACAGCTCCAGCAGCCTGTACAATAATGCAAATTCATATTATTAAGAGTAAATATATGCACAGCGTGATTTAATTGAATTTCTTTAGCTAATTTTTCAATATATACCGAAAAATTGCTTTCGCCTTGCCGCATATCTCCATTAAGAATTGTAACTATCATTTTGCCTCCTTTTTATAGCACACAACGTGAAGTATAAGAATAGTAGCCAAATTGAGTGGCAATTTCCTGTCAAGTCACAAGTAAGAAGATGCGGGCTACAACCTTTGAATTTACTATTATTACGGCTATTATTTTTATACATTTGTTAGGGTGCGTAATTATTTCAATTCTTCGATTTCTTCTTTATAAGAACAAATAAACTTGATAATAATAAAAATATCGGTTTGAGATTATTTGTAAACCGACCAAAACCACCAGCTGGAATTATATCCTTTTTGGCCTAATTTGGCAGTTTGTACATATCTGTAATACGCTAGTTTTTGCTGTTCAAAACTAGTGTCAAAAAAGTCATTAAATACAGTAATTTTGTACTTAATTTTACCTTTTTTTTCTTTTTTAATTACATGTAAATAATGCTTTCCTTTACTCCAAGATGGGCGATTGTAATAATCCAGGTAGAAAATATAACCGTCTTCACTGGCGTGAATGCATTTTAGTTTAGCTTCAAAAACTTGAGTTCCC
>CAYFRV010000471.1:0-1966 GCA_964345495.1 uncultured Bacteroidales bacterium
CATATAGAACTTATCATGGACGTTTCATTAGAATATCGGTTTTTTATAGTTGGTTAACCTATTTGAATAAATTGATGTTTATGTTCATATAATCAGGGTTTTTAAAAAACAAAGTCAGGTAATCAGCTTTTCCGGAAAATTTGTTCAATACAGAACTGTAGAAAATTTCCATAACTTTATCACGGGCAAATGATTTTTTTGGTTTGTGAAAAACATTACATTTGTTCTATTGTTATAAGCTTTTAAAACATGATAATATGAATCAGGAAACAGAAATTTCATTCTTCAAAAAGTGGTGGATATCCATTCGCCCGTTTTCACTCCCTGCATCAACTATGCCGGTTATATTTGGGACAGTACTGGCTGTTGTATATGGCAACGCTGATTTTAACCTTTGGTATTTTTTAATGGCTTTGATTGGTATAGTTGTTTTACATGGCGCTTCAAATATTCTCAGCGACATTCACGACTTTAACCGCGGTCTGGACAGAGAACCTAATCCCGTGAGCGGTGGAGTCGTTCGGAAAATCATATCCATCAGGGAGGCCAAAAAGGCTTCAGTTATATTATTTTCTGCTGGAGCGGGAATTGGACTTATTCTCACATGGCTTACCGGAATCTGGCTTTTGGGGATTGGAATTTTAGGATTGATAATAGGAATTTTCTACACTACCGGCACACGTATATCATTAAAATACAACGCCCTCGGAGATCTGGCCGTTTTCATGGACTTTGGAATTCTTGGCGCACTTGGTGCATGGTATGTGCAGGCACAAAGCTTAAGCTGGATACCGGTAATCTGGTCGATTCCGATGGCCACCCTCGTTATCGCTATCCTGCATGCCAACAACTGGCGCGATATAAAATCAGACAAATCATGTAATATCATCACGATTGCTTCTTTACTTGGTGATAAAAAATCATTACGATATTATGGATTTTTAATCTATGGTCCTTTCGTGATGGTGCTGGGCTTAATTTTAGTTCCCCATCTATTCGTTCCTGAACTTACAGCGATGCCATTTACGTTTTTAATTACTTTACTTGCATTACCTGTAGCATTCAATCTTTGGAAAAGAGCCCTGAAAAGAAACACACCCGAAAAACCATTTGATTTTATTGCGTTGGATGGCGCAACAGCCAAGCTGAATTTGACATTCGGGCTGTTATGTTCAGGGGCGTTAATACTGGATTTAACCATCAATTACGTGCTTTAAATTTATGCAAAGAAAAGGAGTCAGAAATCACCCGGCATTTTACATCATCCTGTTACTGGCTTTAGCCGCATTTATTCCTTTGTTTGTTTACAGAGGGGTTGGAACCTTTGATTTTTGGTGGTGGATGTCTGCCAACCTGATGGTTCTTTTTTCCCTAAGCTATTTCACTGACGGAAGTTTTCGTAAAGAACTGGCGAATGATTTTTCAGAACAAATCCCAAAAAAGCTGCTTTTCGGGATAATTTCCGCCGTCATTCTCTATGGCGCTTTCTTTGTTGGAAACCACCTGGTTCGATGGCTGTTTGATTTTGCAGGCAAAGACATCAGCAATGTATATGGCTTCAAAGGCAATGCCGAAGCCATTCGCATTGGCCTTTTGATGCTATTCATTATCGGCCCTGGCGAAGAATTGCTCTGGCGCGGTTACCTCCAGGGAGTTTTAGCCAAAAGCATGGGGAAATACAAAGGATATCTTTTGGCTGTTGGATTTTATACCCTTATCCATGTGGCAACAGGAAATTTCATCCTCATTATGGCAGCGCTTGTGGGCGGACTGTTCTGGGGATGGATGTACCTGAAGTACAATTCTATGCTGATGAACATTGTTAGCCATATTATCTGGGATATAGCGATATTTCTTGTTATTCCGTTAAACGGTTAGTATTCCAGAAGTCTGTAAACGGGCTGGAACGGGGGTTGGGACATCCCTAATCACTACGATAAATCGTGGTGCTATTCTCATAAGAAAT
>CAYFRV010000472.1:0-1962 GCA_964345495.1 uncultured Bacteroidales bacterium
CAACGTAAGTATAACGACAATTGCTTTTATACTTATTATACGTTAATTGGATTATACTTGTAAGTTGTTGATTTAACGAAAATATTACTGGATCTTTTATCTTTAGTTATGTTATGAATTTGTGTCATATTTTCTTATTAATTTCTTTTCACCTTATCCAAAAATACGAAAATTGAATTTAATTGTACTAAAATTTACCTATAAATCAGGTGAGGTTTTTGATTTTCTTTCGAAATCGGACGTACCTTACCCTCCTTTTTATTCAAAAAGTAAATTTACTGGTTGCTGATAAAAATCTTCTTTTGTTTTCTGACATTACGATTATGGATCCGGGCCTCTACTGAAGTGGCTTCCTTTATTAAAAGTTAGATTGTCAAACGGGCTTTTTACAAATCTCGTTGCATCATTGACTATATGCGTGTAACGTTGCGTTGTCTTTATATTTGTATGTCCTAAAAATTCCTGGACGTATCGTATGTCATGTCCGTCTTCTAATAGATGTGTGGCGAAGCTGTGACGCAACATGTGCAAATGCACCCTTCTTTGAATACCGGCTGAACGGGCTGCTCTCTCAAGCACATTGCGCATACTTGTATAACTGTATTTTTCTCCGGGCTTTGAACCTTCGAATAAATACACTCGCGGCTTTTCTTTTTCTAAATATTTCTCCAGCAAGCTTTTCAATCCCCTGGGCAACACACTGTAACGGTCTTTACTTCCCTTTGCGTCACGGATAAACACAAGGTTGTTTTGTAAATCAATATCGGTTGGACGCAGGTTTCCTATTTCGCTCCTCCTCAAACCTGCCGAATATCCAATGATAATCAATAATCTGTGTTTGATGTTGTCTAGCTGCCCAATGATTGCAGACATTTCTTCTTTGCTGAAATAATCGGGTAGATAGTGCGTTTTTCTTGGTCTCAGAACATACCTGTCTTCAATTTTCTTCTTGTAAACATGTTCAAAGAAAAATTTCAGCGCATTGATTACAGCATTCTGATGAGAAGCAGATTTTGCTCTTTCTAGAACCAGGTAGTTTCGTATGTCCTCATCCTTAATATAAACAGGATGCTTATAATCAAAATGTTCAAGAAACCGCATGAAAATACTCAGGTAAGAGGCTTTAGTCTGGCTACTATAGTCTGTTGTGTCTAATATTGACCTGCACTGTTTTCTGTATATTTCATGAAGCCTGTAGTGGCTGGTTATCCGATATACCTTTTCCCGCAGCTCTTTCGGTTTATATTGTCTCCCTTTATTTTCTAATAAGTAACTCTGATTTGGGTAGGCAGAAAGATGATCATCAAATAACTTACTAAAATAATCAATGATTGAAGTGTGATTTTTATTGATGAAAGCATGAATAACCTTTTCTTTTGAAACCGGCTTTAAATTGGATATCTGAACAGGTGAAAGGTTTAGGTGATATGCTAAAAAAAGCAATAACTTATCAGAAGGTACCTTAATATGTTCGGTAATATCTTCAAATTCATGAAAACTGAGGAATGTGGCCCGATGTTTGATATTATGCTCTCTTCCGGGATTGAAATACATTTTAGAGTGTCCCAGCGTCTTCTCATAATAAAACTTTATTGCTGCAATGAGCTGTTTTTTCTGGGTATGATTCAGATCTTCAGTTTTTTGTTTTATGTAGGCGTAAATTTTATGATAAGGAAACTCTTCAATATTCGTGTTTTTATTTTCCAGAACAAAAGCTCTGAAAAATTTATAATAAGTGATCTGAGTAGCCGGCCTCAAACGTTTTAGAGACATTGTATTTACATAATCTTTTAAAACCGGATGTGACTCCTGTATTTTCTTCTCCTTAGTCTTTTGTTCTTTTAGCTTTTCCTCTTTTGCTTTGGGCCTTTTATCAGGATTGTTCGGTGGTGACAACTTGTGCTGTTTGCTTTGGAAGTTGTATTTGCCTTGAAAATAGTTGTTCAGGTAATCAAGGTAGTT
>CAYFRV010000473.1:0-1960 GCA_964345495.1 uncultured Bacteroidales bacterium
GCCTCAAAATAAAAGTTATTTAAAGAACTAAATTATCAATAAATAAGATGGATCTGAAAAAAAGAACAAACGCATTCCTGAAATTGGGAGAAGCATTAAAACAATTTTCTTCTGAACAAGACAATCATTTGAACGCATCCCTGCATAATTTCTTTGAAGAGAAGATTGAAAAAGCTATCTACGAAAACTCCTGGTTTACCAGGGATGATATCATTTCGGCCTTCAAAGGAATTGCTACCATGCTGAAAGAAGATAAAATTGAGAGATGGATCAACCAATATCCGGATTTACAAACACAGGTAAAGAAACCTCAAACAATAGGAGTGGTAAATGCAGGGAACATTCCTCTTGTTGGATTTCATGACTTTTTATGTACACTCATTTCAGGCAATAATTACCTCGGTAAGTTATCTTCTAAAGACAAAATTTTGCTCCCTGCTCTAAAAGACATTCTTATCGACTATGAACCCGAATTCGCCAGATTCATCAGTTTCGAAGAGAATCAGCTCAAAGGCTTTGATGCCATTATCGCTACAGGAAGCGATAACACAGCAAGGTATTTTCACTACTATTTCGGAAAATACCCGAACATTATTCGTAAACACAGGAATGGAGTGGCAGTTATTCCGGAAGATTACAATGAAGAAGATCTAAAAAAACTTGCTGACGATATTTTCCTTTACTACGGCCTTGGTTGCAGAAATGTTTCCAGGTTATTTCTCCCGGAAAACTTTGAAATCAACCATTTTTTCGAAAATATCGAACACTATCATGATAAGTTAATCAATCATCACAAATATGCTAATAATTATACCTATCATAAATCCATTTATTTAATGAATCAAGTTCCCCACCTCGATAATGGGTTTGTGTTACTGAAGGAAGATGAATCATTTACCTCACCGATTTCAATAATCTACTATGAAACTTTTAAAGACATTAAAGAGGTAAAGGAAAAACTAGATTTTCATAGTGAGGAAATTCAATGCGTGGTCAGCTATCCGGAAACAATCAAAAACGCAGTGCCCTTTGGTAAAGCCCAGTTCCCTGAATTATGGGATTATGCTGATAATATTGATACGTTAAATTTCCTAATCTCGTTAAATGAGTAGAAAAATATACCATCTATGCCCCACCCCACGCTTATTGTAATAATTGGCCCTACCGCTATTGGGAAAACAGAGCTATGTATTGAGCTTGCCGAAGCTTTAAATACAGAGATCATATCAGCCGATTCAAGGCAAATTTACAAAGAGCTTAATATTGGAACCGCCAAACCATGCAAAGAAGAGTTAGAAAGGATTCCACACCACTTTATCGGGACAAAATCAATCCACGACTATTACACAGCAGGCATGTTTGAATTGGATGTACTGGAGTTGCTGGAAGATTTATTTAAGAAACACAATCAAATCATAATGACAGGCGGATCAGGTCTTTACATCAATGCAGTCTGCGAAGGAATAGACGCTCTACCCAGAGTTGATCCTGAAATCCGCAATAAACTCATAGAACAATATGAAAAAGAAGGAATTCAAAGTTTAAGGCACGATTTGAAGAAACTGGACCCGGATTATTATGAAATAGCGGATCTGAAAAATCCCAAACGCCTTCTGAAGGCTTTAGAAATCACTGTTATGACAGGAAAACCCTATTCATCATTTCTTACAAGACCCAAAAAAGAACGTCCGTTTAACATTCTGAAAATCGGCTTAAATAAAGACCGGGAAGAATTGTATGAGGACATAAACAAGCGCGTTGATAAAATGATTGATGAAGGACTACCCGAAGAAGCCAAAGAACTCTATAAACACAAAGGAGCCAATGCTCTCAACACCGTCGGATATAAAGAACTGTTCGATTATTTTGATGGTAATATTACCTACCAGCGGGCAATAGAACTAATCAAAAGAAACACCCGAAGATACGCAAAAAGGCAACTTACCTGGTTTTCAAAAGA
>CAYFRV010000474.1:0-1958 GCA_964345495.1 uncultured Bacteroidales bacterium
GAAAGGGTTGTGTCGCCAAGTAGATTGCCGCTGGTGTCCTTAACCTGTTTTATCGAGAGTTGATGCGATGAAGAGTCTGTAAAAGGGTTTTCCGGGAAGAGTTTAATCGTTTTATGCAGTGTATCTGTCAACTCTGTTGAAGTTAAGCTGTTTTGATTGTTCAGTGTGTAGTTTTTTGCTTCCAGGACGCTGGATGTATCCATTGTTTCTGAAAAGTTCACCAAAATTTCGTGATTGTTTATTATTTCTGCATTTTGGATGTTAGGAGGAATTGTATCTTCGACAGGAGGGCCGACATAAAAGTCATCGATCCACAATTTTTGATCTGCCGAGGAAGTATATTCATAATAAATGCCACAATTCTTGCTTTGTGTGTAGTCTGAATTGTTTCCCGTTCCTATGGAAATGAGCTCATCAAAATCCCCATCGGCATCGATCAGAATTTCCCATTTACCCGTTCCGTTGTTTTGAATTTCTAATCCCACAACAGTTCCGGGATTTATTTCTTCCTGCCAGTTAAAATTTGTCGCTATCACCTCATAGCCTGAGCCCGAAGTTATTTTCCAGAGTTTTACAATGTCATCGCTGCCGCTGTAGTTTATACCTACTAAATAGCCATTAGCTGCACCCGAAGGATGCATTTCTTCTGCTGTTGAATCAGCCATTAAAAATATACCCCAATTATTGCTTCCCGAGGGATTATAATCATATCTTACCTGAAAGCGCCAAACGGTTGTATGACCTTGAGTAGAGAAACTGTGTGGAAAAGAGATGCGGTCGCGCGAACTTTCCGAATTGTCATAATGATGATGAAGCGAAAACGATCCGTTGATTGGGTTGTTACTGGAGATTTCCCATCGGTTTTCAGGCGATTGTTCCCAGTTGGCAATTGAGTGTTGTTCAAAATTATAAAATAGTTGGGCCGTAACCTGCGTCGACAGGAAAAATAAAAAAATGAATGAGATATTTTTCATGGAAGGAAATTAATAGTTAAATTTGAAAACATTAAATAATGTAGCGAATTTAATTTAAAATTTTCTAAAAATGAAAATAGCTGTAGTTGGAGCAACCGGAATTGTTGGTGAAGTTATGTTACAGGTGCTTGCCGAGCGAAAGTTTCCTTATTCAGAGGTTTACCCGGTGGCATCGGAACGATCTGAAGGTGAAACCATAGATTTTGACGGGAAAAAATTAGAGATAATCAGTCTGAAGAAGGCTTTAGAGAAACAACCCGATATTGCCTTATTTTCAGCAGGCGTCGATGTTGCTAAAGAATGGGCACCAAAATTTGCGGAAAATGGCACCACGGTTATTGATAATTCTTCTGCCTTTCGCATGGATGATGGAAGAAAGTTGATCGTTCCTGAAGTTAATGCAAATTTGCTTACAAGTAAAGATAAGATTATTTCCAACCCGAATTGTTCGACCATTCAAATGTTGATGGCGATATATCCCCTGCATCAAAAGTATAAAGTGAAACGGATAGTCGTGTCTACTTATCAGGCGGTTTCCGGCTCTGGTAAAGGGGCGGTAGATCAGTTGAAGAATGAAATGACAGGACAGAAAGGGAAAAAACATTATCCGTATAAGATTTTTAACAACTGCATCCCGCAATGTGGTGATTTTCTCTATAACAAATATACTACCGAAGAAACGAAGCTTATTTATGAAACGCAGAAAATTTTAAGCAGAGATGTCTGGGTTACGGCTACTGCCGTTCGTATTCCTGTGTTTAGAGGTCATGCAGAGTCGGTTAACATTTCGTTCTATAATGAGTTTGATATGCTTGACCTGAAAAATGTACTTAAACATGCCCCCGGCGTGAATGTTTATGATAACGTTGAAAGCAATCTCTATCCAATGCCCTTTTCTGCCGAAGATTCCGATGAGGTGCTTGTGGGAAGGCTAAGAAGAGATTTTTCCAGTCCCCAATGCCTGAATTTGTGGATCGTTGCCGA
>CAYFRV010000475.1:0-1953 GCA_964345495.1 uncultured Bacteroidales bacterium
ACACTTCATCAGAGGTTTACTCTCGTTCGTCTCCTTTATTCATACCTGACTATGCTCATGGCATAGCCTTTTCATAGACGCTCAGCACCGTGGCTCTTTACCACAGCACCTCTATGTGGTTTGAAGCCCCCTCCTGCAAGGTGACTCCGGTGGGCCGTTTCCACCATCTCAATTACAGCATGCAGAACTGTTGTTATACCGACGTTCTGCCTCTCGGCACACGTATGCGCCGTGCGGGGTTTTCGGAGACGCGTTCTCATCCCCCGTTACAAAACTTTGCTAAAGCCGACCACCTTAAATACTGGAAAACCGCCCGCATGGCGTATTACAGCATGTTACCGCCTGGCATTATTTATGTTTTATATTCATCATCTAATATAACAAAGTCAACAGGCAATGTGGGATTATCTGTTCTATTCATCACCTCTTCAATATTAAATCCAAGAGAGATATAAATTATAGCCGCCCTAACAAGCCGCAGTAACTTAAAAGTCTTATCTTCAAAGTCAGACCTATTAATCAAATATGTATATCCAGCATCTGCCCACTTTGTTTCTCCTATATCAACTATTTTAAAAGATTTATGCTCTAAAAAATTTCTAATCTTAGATAGTTCTTTAGCATCAGGTTCCATTGAAGATAGTGATAAATTACTTTCATAGAAATCTTTACTTAACCAGTATAAGCCTCTAAACGCCCAATTTTGAGATTCTGTAATTTTTTTATTTAATCCAATAGGTTTGCTCTTTTGATATTCATACCAAATTTTCCTAAAAGATACAGAACTAGGTTTAAATCCAAGTTTAAGATATAAGTTTAATAAATAGGCAATTTTATCCAAGATTGAATAAAAGAGGCGATATGCAATTTTTACTTTTTCTGTATTTAGTGAATAAACTGCATAATCTAAGGTATCCATTTGCAAGTTGCCTTTATCTGAAAAATGATTTTCTTTAAAATTAATTCCTTCATAAAACAAATACCTTGCAGATACAAACTCTTGCTTAATTTGGTTATAAATAGTATGAAATGTTGGTGGGTCATCAAGACCTGCAGTAATCGGGGGTAAATGTAAACAATCATGTGAAGCAATATTACCTGTTATAATATCGTTTAAGGGATTTAAAAATAAGTGATTCTCTAAACACCATTTCCGATATAATACTTCTGATTCCTCATCACCAATATCGAAATCATTAAAATTAGGTAAATTTTTGAGTTCTTTTTTATCATAATGTGATGTAAGTTTTTCAATAATACTTCTAAATGCATTTTTTGCTTCCTCATAAATATCGTATTCAATTGCTTGTGATAGATACTTATATGATAATTTTAAAAATAAATCTCGCTGCCCTGGGTCGTATAAAACACGTGCATAATGAAATAAGCCAAATCCAATGTTACCTATTGCCATTGGAAATTCAGAATTTATTTCTAAAGCTGATTGCCAATATTGTAAAGATTCTGAAAATCTACCAATATGACTTAACAAGTTGCCTAGATTTGTGAGTATCTGACATTTATTGAAATCATCATCTACATTATCAAAATAGATTAACGCTGACCTTAAATTTACAATTTGTTTTTCTAGTTCTTTTAACTCAAAAGCCCAGAAACCTTCTGAATTAATTTCTTGTGTAAGCATTTGAAGATATGACCATCCATTTGCAACATTATAATGGAATATCATTTTATCATGGTCAGTCCAATTTTCAAATGTTTGAATTTCAGCAAATTCAAGTCCTTTTTTTATTCCATCAATATCTTGCCTTTCTCGTCCAGTTTCAAATATAACAGCTAGTATTGAAACAACTTGGTCAGGTTGAAAATCATTCAAGTTTTCCAAACTTAAAATATCCTCATAGGTTATTTCCATACTTTAGTCCTTTAATGCTTGGCGGTAACGTATAGCTATATGCAAAGTGCGGGATTTACAGAGACGCGTTCTCATCC
>CAYFRV010000476.1:0-1943 GCA_964345495.1 uncultured Bacteroidales bacterium
TTGTAGATGTGGTAGTAGGTGTCGTGTTTTATGGGTTCGAGTTTTTGGGGCATATAAATAGTTCATTTTTTAAGAGTTAAGAATATTTTCAATGAATGCTGTCATTTGTGTATAAGCTTCATTAAAGCCGGGCAACCTATCCTGATCAATCTGATGACCAAGACTACTTGTCCACGCTCGATTATTTTTTTCTTTTTTATCATCATTTACGAATAGCTCAAGTCCATTTATTTCAATGTGCTTATATTTTGCTTTTTGGTCTAAAGTTTTTTTAATCAGTGGATAATCGTCACTATTGATCCATGTTGAGAAATACCAATTGTCATAAACATCCCTGGGTCGATTCCTTTGCGCCAGAGACCTAATCTTTTCAGCTACAATTTCCTTATGGTCATATGTATTTGCCCAGGCAGATATTGCTTCATGATCCGAATAAGGATGGAATATTTTCTTATGTTTAGGAGATAGTATTAGTTGTTCGGAATAACTAATATCTATTTTTATAGAGGTCTGCCAGCGTTTGGAGGGAAGAGGTTTCTGATTGGGTGGGTGATCGGCTCCCCAGAATTTTATCTTTATTTCATACCCCTGGTCCACTTCTTCAGAAACCTGAGGCTTAATTTCCTCAATATGAAATTTAGCATTACTTACTGCTTTAGCTGTCTGAATCCATTTGTTTATTGTTCTATGTTCTATAGGAAAATCTCTATCGGTTAGAGTAAAATCCAGGTCTTCTGAAAAACGGTAATCTTCTATGAAACATTTCTTTAAGCAGGTTCCTCCCTTGAAAATAAAACATTTTTGCACTTCTTCGAAGGAATACATGGCATTTAATAAATGCCCCAAAATCCAGTCTTTGTCTATGGTCCGGGGAAGTACTCCCATATCTTTAGAGATATTGAATATTTCTTTTTGCCGAATCATAATTAATCATTTGCAATATTTAGTATTTCTTTCTCAGCTATGTTTACAATGATATGCCACTTTCTGTTTGTTTTGCCCTTTTGTTGTAAACCCGGAACCAGGGGTGTATATCTTTCATTTCTTACAGAAATTGCATAGTCCATGAAAAGACCCATGTCAGGTTTGGACAGGAGCTCAGATAGATAACCTAATCGTTTTGTAAGGGATATATTGCCTGTTGCCTTACAATATTTTACCAGTTTACGAGGATTTAAATTTGCATGACTAAATGCTTTAATAATCTCCGGGTAGCCACCGGAATGTTCAGGTCTATCAAAGCAATCAACTATTGTTTTTTCAATATCCGTGATAGCAAACTTATGATTGCCATAGCCTTCCGTTTGGTAACCCATAAGTTTTTTTTTCTTTACCTGAATGAATTTATAGGATACACCAAAAACGGTTTTGTTTTTTTTCCATTGGTCTGTTTGCACAAATACAACATTCGGTATTTGCTCAGTTAAACCGTGATAATTCATCGCGCTCCAGTAGGCTATAGCTCCTTTATTTACAAGGAAACTACCTATCACAAATTCATCCCTGAAATTATGTCTGCAATATTTTCCCTTTTCAATTTTTTTTATGTGGCCAAGCTTTACCAATGTGGATAAACCTCTCCTTATCACATGAGGAGGTTCATCCATTGTTAATAATTGGTTTACAGAGAATATATCCAGTCCATAATCATCCAAATGCTCTAATATTTTAAATTCCAGATTATTTTTCACTTTTTACCTCTTGTTGTGTTATTTATACGTAATAAATGATATAATAAATAGGTGTAATTCTTATGTATATGTTGATTTTAGTATTTTCATCTGACATTTATATTAGTAAAGATAACTCAATAAAAGGTAATTTCAAAATTGCTGTTGTTTAGTTGGTTAAGTTGTTGTTTTTTGTTAGACCTGACAGGTTTCGAAAGCCTGTCAGGTCTGATATTCCGAATTTATTCCATAATAAATTTTTCAATTTCTTCT
>CAYFRV010000477.1:0-1921 GCA_964345495.1 uncultured Bacteroidales bacterium
TATGGCATTCATTTTCCTCAAAACTCAAATTATTTGAATAGGCCATTACATTGTACCCTTTATTAATAACAGAAGGAGCGTTGGGTATCATTCTTATTACCGGGCAATTTTTTCCCAGAATTTGATTGATGGTGTCAATCTGTATTTTTGGAGCTAAGGATACCAGAACAGTTTCCGGTTTTATGGTATCTTTTATACCTTCAAGGCTGTTTTTGACTTCCGGCGGATGAACAGACAGAAATACAAGGTTCGCTTCTGCTGCTTCTGCCACGTTTTCAAAGGATTTAATCTGCTCATTGACAGCCTGGAGCTTTTCAATTTGCCGGGAGTCGGGATCATATACTTTTATCTCCTTGCATTGAATTCCTTTTTGCTTCATTGCTTGAAGTATGATCCGTGTTATTCTTCCTCCCCCGATGAATCCTACTGTAATGTTACAATTTTTCATAAGCTTGAGGTTTTTTGTCCGGATTGAAATACGAACATTATTGTTTTGTTTACCCTTTCATTTTCCAATTATATCCTTCTTTAGTTCACTATAAGCCGGAATATTCCGGTGATGCCATTTACCAAGAACCACTCCATCCTTCATTAGAACAAGTCCCGGATTGGACCTTATGATCGTTTTGAGTTCTATGGGATCACTCTGATAAAACTCGTAAGATAGTTCATGTTGATCACGAAACTTTTTCATGTAGTCAAAAGATGAACCTGTTAAAGCCGCAAAATCATAATCATCTTTTTGAGTTTTTAAAGCAAGTTCACGGATTTTATCTGGAAAAGCATCGATGTTTGTAGTGCGCAGGTCGTGAGCAATTACTAAAAACTGGTAATCAGGGTTTTCTATCAATTTTTCGGTAACATCTTCTCCGGCTTTATTTATTGCATAAAAGTCGCTAATTTCTGCCTCTTCGTAGGGTTGAATGATTTCTTTTTTCTGTTTTACGAATTCCCATTTTTCAGACCATTCCGGGTCATCCCACGGATAATCATCAGCGGGGTATTCCTTTTGCTCGCCGGTTTCTTTATTTTCGAAGATCAAATAGGTTTTGGCTTCTTCTTCTGTAGGCTGCATAAGCTCAGTAACGTCATTACCTACTTTCCATGGTCTGAAATCAATAATAGGGAGGTTGCGTATGCAATAAACCGATAACCCTATTACCAAAATTGTAATGCCACCAACTACCCCCCAGTCTTTTTTAGGTGACCATAAAGGAGGTATCTTATCTTTCTGTTTAAAGATGATTATTGCCGCAGCGAGCAGGATGATATTTTTATAGAATGTTTCCCAGTTGGTTATGACCCAGGCATCGCCAAAACATCCGCAATGAGGTACCGGGTCAGTTATCGCGATATAGAGCGTCAGGGGGGTGAAAAATGCCATAAATATTAATCCTGCCCATGCACTATAACGCATTTTTAGTCCGAGTAATATGGCAAAGCCGACCACGAACTCAAGCGTATGGAGCAATATAGCAGCAGATAAGGCTATTGGGAATAGCTCTTCCAGGCCAAAGGCGAGAAAATAATCTTCAAATTTATAGGCCCCGCCCCAGGGATCAATAGCCTTGGTAAAGCCGGCGAAAATGAATGCCGCCCCAAAAATAATGCGTGAGACCCATGTTATTCCTTTTTTAAGCATTTTTCTTATATTTTTTAATTTAAAAATCCTTTCGTGACCTAAAATCACTCAATTTGGGTAATGTATTACAGATATTCAGCATATTTTAAATCCTTTGTATTTACATACTTCCAAAGATCAATCCTGATATAGTTGCCATAACTACTACGAGGATTACATAAACCAGGGTTTTCTTTGTTCCTATAACACCACGTATTACCAGCATATTGGGCAGGGATAGTGACGGACCTGCAAGTAACAGGGCCAATGCCGGACCTTTTCCCATGCCGGCTCCCATGA
>CAYFRV010000478.1:0-1921 GCA_964345495.1 uncultured Bacteroidales bacterium
ACTGTTCACAAAAATAATTTGTTCACGTGCAGTGAATTTGTTATTTTTGTGAACAAATGGAAAGAGAAATAATAAATATTGCAATTGACAACCTGAATCATCAACCCGGAATACAAGCTGAATGGTTTGATGGTGGCGAATTAGATGGTTTACTAAAAGTAGCAATTAACAGAAAAGAGTATGTATTTAATGTGGAAGTAAAGAAAGAGTTAAGACAATATCAACTTTTACAACTTGATAAACTCCGAAGACGGTTAAAGAATATTATAATTATTGCAGAGCAAATATACCCGAAAATAAAAGAGCAATTAAGAGAACTTGAAATCCCTTATTTGGAAACCAATGGTAATTTTTTTCTTCAAACAGAAAATTGTTTTTGTTTTATAGACACGAATAAAAAAGTACCGGTAAGAAAAGAAAAAGCCAATAGGGCGTTTACAAAAACAGGGTTAATAATAGTATTTCATCTTTTGAATAATCCTGAACTTGTTAACAAGAAACAACGGAAAATTGCTGATATCGCCGGAGTAGCCCTGGGAAATATTCCACAGGTTTTAAATGGGCTAAAAGAAACAGGCTATTTACTCAATTTAAAAAGAGGCATTTATGTATGGGAAAAGAAAGAAGAATTAATTAACAGATGGGTGAATGGATATGCAACAGAGTTACGGCCAAGGTTAAAAATAGGAACATACGCATTAAAGGAAGATTGGCAAAAGATTGAACTGGATCCAGCTAAAACAGTGTGGGGCGGCGAGCCTGCAGCGGATTTATTAACTAACTATTTAAGACCAGAAAAATTTCTCTTATATACCAAAGAAAGAAATCCTGATTTAATCAGAAAATATAAGTTTATACCAAAAGAAGAAGGGGAACTTGAAGCTTTTGATATGTTTTGGGATAACACAAAAGCAGAAACAGTGGCCCCTCCTTTGTTGATTTATGCTGATTTAATGATTACAGGAGGAAAAAGAAATATTGAAACAGCACAACTAATATACAATGAGTACATTAAACCAAAGCTATAAAGAACTTGCTATTCCATATTTTAAAGAAGTATTCGACATTATTGATGAGATTATGATTGAACATGCTGTTCCTTACTACTTGATTGGTGTAAATGCAATTGCATTAGAACTTCTTAAAAAAGGTATAAAGCCGAGTAGAGGTACAAAAGATATAGATTTTGCAGTTATGATTGCAACCTCAGATGAGTATGAAAATATAAGTTCTTCTCTTCAAGATAAAGGATTTACTAAAGTAGATGCCCCCTGGACCTTCTATTACGATAAATATAATGTGGCTATAGATATTTTACCTTTTGGTGAAATAGAGCAGAAAGATGCAGAAAAATTAAATAAACAAAATTCAGATCTGCATATTCTTGGCTTTAAGGAAGTTTTAGACGATGTAGAACAAATTCAGGTTGAAGATAAAATTGTAAACATTCCACCATTGCCCGGCATGATAATCTTAAAACTTGTAGCCTGGAGCGATAGACCGGAAGAACGCGAAAATGACCTTGCTGACATTTTAAAGATTATTGAACACTATTTTGACTATAATTTTGATGAAATTGCAGAGCACCACCATGATACATTTCCTGAGGATGGATTTGACCAATTATTAATTGCAGCTGAAGTGCTTGGCAGAAAATCAAAACAGTACCTTGAGAAATCAAAAGCTTTAACAGAAAGGATAAACAACGTTTTAGATAACAATCTTAATGATGATGGTGAGTCAAGAATTGCAAAAAAATGGGCAAGAATTAAAGATTGGGAAATTACGTATGCATTTTCAATTTTAAAATCATTTCAGAAAGGACTTAATGCATAAATGCCAGCGTATAACAGACGAGAGTAAAACATTAGAAATTTTATGGGGTTCATTTATAATTCTTTAAGATATGACAACAGAACAA
>CAYFRV010000479.1:0-1920 GCA_964345495.1 uncultured Bacteroidales bacterium
ACATACCGCTTGCCACAAATAAATCTGCTGCAGAAATTTTGTTAAAGTATTATAAATAGGTATTTAGGCAAATTCAGAAGTAGGGGTAAATTTTAAAATTGCCATCAATTTTCTAATAAGTAGTAAGCTATTGGCTATTAGCTGTTGGCTATTAGCACAAAAAAATAGTAGTCGTCTAAACAAGAAAATTCCTAAACATCTAAAAATAGAACAACCGAATGACTAACGAATAACCATCAAATTAAACCGCAAAATTAACAGTGGCAGCAGCGGGTGTGAATGAGTAAATAGTAAGGCCGAATGTTAGAAAACTATCTGCCAAAAGCAAAAGGCTAAAAGCAAAAGGCAAAACTTGCAACAGCGGAAATATTCGGCATGTAATGGATGAGTAAATAATTTTAAGGAATTCGTAATTTCAAAAATTTCAGGAAAAATCGATATATTCAGCCGAAACCCATCCTTCAATTTGGGTTTCCACCCTATACCAACCGCTGTGTTCTTCCCTTATTTTTAGCTGAGTTCCTTTGGGTAACGGGGAGCTTACTAGTGGAGCTCTTCTGCCTGGCATTTCGCGTATATTCAGATACTCCACTGCCACTTCACCGGTTTGTTCGGTTAAAAGTGGTTTTTCTTCATCCCTGTCATTTATTAAACGTTTTCTGAGCTGATCCAGCGGAAAAGCAGGACCCGGATCAAGTTTCCGGCCGGGAGCGATTTCTTCGTGTCCAAGGATATTCTGAATTCCTGTATATTGTTCCATAAGCAGTTCACACACGGTTTCCACCATATCAATCTGGTTTTCTGTGTATAAATGCCAGTATTTAGGTTGCGACTCATTCCGGTGCACAGCCTCCATGACTTCATCTGCATTGTATTTTTTACCGAACCATGCCACATAGTTATTGGCGCTTTTAGTTAATACACCAGCGTTATCTATCTCGATCCCAATCGAATATTTATTGAGGCCGCTGCGCCCTTTCCATGAACTTCTGCCGGCATGCCATGCAATCGTATCGAATGGTACCAGCTGATAAATGCTTCCATCCCGGTCAATAACAATATGAGCAGAAGCCTTCACATTATCTTTAGCCAGGTATTGAGCCGATGATTTGCCATCCCGACCGGCAGTATAATGCAGAACTATTGTGTCTGGCATTCCCCGGTCAAATTTTTGGATATTTTTAGGGCACTCTATATAATCAACATTTGTTCCTTCAAGGAAATGCTTTTCCGAAATATGTAAGTTTGATTTAGCCATAAATATTTTTTCTGTCTTTTTTACGTAAGAAAGGCATATCAATGCGGTTAGTAACTGTTCCTGCTACCTTTTCTGTGGAACGTCCAATGATATAACCACCAATTCCTAATTTCAGTAAGCCCCAGAAATTATCGTTTAGACTTTCGGCAACTCCTGTTTCATCAGCACCTAAGAAAAAGGCAGGCTCAATAAAGTAAGCATAGATTACAATAAAACCAAAAGCAAGCATTAGAATCGGTCGCCAGCTACGCTGGAGCCAATTACCCCGGGTTTCGGAAAGCAGCACCTCCCGCTGTCCTTCCTGGATTTTCCCTAAAGCATCAAACACGTGTTTGGAGAGTTCGTTTTTTGCCTTCATTTTTTCTTCATCGCTTGTAGCAATTTGATCAATTACATTGCCGCCGCTTTTGATAAGGTCATTTGCACCTTTTGAAAACAGTTTTGAAAGGAATGACATAATAGTGATTTTATGGGTTTGAAAGAATATAAGAACAAAGGTATGAAAAATTTCCAGAGTAAATGTAAATTGAAATCTACAGCAAGCTAAAAAAAAGAAGTTGCACCTGAAAAACGTTTCAGGTTTCAGGTTTCATGATAAGACAATCCGAAACTCAAAACGCGAAACTCGAATTTATTATATATTGTTAATGAGTATAACAATC
>CAYFRV010000480.1:0-1912 GCA_964345495.1 uncultured Bacteroidales bacterium
TTCCCTGTAAAGGAAATTGTGGGCCTGGTAAAATGGTGTCCTCTTTTCCAAAAGCGTAGAAAAAAATCGATATTGTCCAGTAATAATTTGCCATCCGGGGATTTGAAAAAGTTCAGTTCATGCTTAAAATTATTAACACAAAACATGGCCAACTCAGTTGATATCGATTCGGAAGATAATAAGTACATAATGTGTTCTACACTTTCATCTTCATTGTAAAATGGATTGTTTTTCATTGGAAAAGCGCTATTGATACCCATGGCAATTTCTACTCCACTTCTCGGGTTAAAAAAAACCAATCCGCTTTCTGCCATCTCAGAAAAGTTCTGTGTTTTATTTTCATCGCCGAACAAACCCTCCTTTCTTGCTCTTTGTTTGGCTTCATTCTTTTCTTTTTGGGAGAGTTTCAGAGAGTTATTGTAAAACTCCGTATAATCTCTGATGAAAGATTCAATTTTATCAGACTCCATGAATGCAATTTGCTGATTATGGTTGAATTTTTTAAATGCGTTTAATTGTTTTCTCAGAATATCATCCACATCTTTATGTTGATGGTCCAGAAAATCAACAGCGCTTCTGCTTTCCATTGAATTTTTTTCATCCAGAACCAAATCCGGATCAAATTCGGTTTGAAAATATATTCCGGAAAACCACCATTCCCCTCTCCAACAAACAATCCCAATAAAAAGAATAGTATCAATTTCTTTTAGACTATCAGAATGGTCAAATGACTTTTTCGTCAGGTTAAACTTCTTTCCTGAGGCAATATGCTCAATAAATACATTTTTTTCATCCTGTCCTTTGTAGAAGAAATAACCGCTTATTTTCTTTGAAATCTCTAAAAAATCTTTGCTTAATCGGTGTTTTGCCCCTAGAATTTCGGCAACCCATTCATTACCCTTTAAGGCAAGTAATCGGGTATATGCATTATGAATTGCTTGATCCCGGTTTTCGTTTAAAAGACTTATAATGTGTTCCTCATTTTCAGCTTCTTCTTCGATTTTCAATTCACCTTCCCGCAAATCCATGAGGGTATCAGGATAAAATAAGTAGGTTTTAAATAACACAGTATCAATCAGGTTTCTCGCTATGTAAAAATCTGTTTCTGATTCATCAATAGAATAATAGGTTTTTAAAAGCTCATTTTCCGGGGCATATTCCCATGCATTATCTAAAACCTCCATTACTTGTTCCGATGTCTCAACAATAAAATCAAGATATGGAGCAATGAATCTATCCTGCTGTATTGTATTCATAAAATACCACATCAAAAAGCATACATCCGGAAAATTAATTTCCTCCTCATAGTATTCTTTGTCTGTTTTGTAGAAAGGCAACTGTTTTCCATACAGCCTCTTATGAACTCTAATAAAGGTATTCCAAATATTTGTTTCAGAAATTAAATCCTCAAAGTATGATGTCAGGAAGCAAGCTAATGCGTCTATAGCATCATTATCTAAATAATCCTGAAGCACCAATGATTGTTTATTGGTGATCATTGCCTTTTTTACTTCATTACTGAGTTTTAAATAGTAATTATCCGTAGGAGCCTGGTTATTATAAGGTTTTAAATCCAGCCACTGTTTTATAAATATTCGGTTTTTTAATTCATTCATGTCAAATTAATTTTATAACAGTTCCGAAATTTAATATATCTAATTTATTTTTTCGATGTATCGACCTTGTGGTTTAAAAGCTTTTCTTTCTCTTTCCGGTAAAATTAGGCTAAAGTGGTAAAAAAAATACGAGAAGTACATCTAAGGGTGACAGATATGTTTTTAACCAAAACAGTAACCTTTGCTTTTTATATGAAATTCAATTATTTTTATCTATATGTATCATTAAAATAGGAGGTTATTATGGCTATAAAGAAAGTATGGATTGTAGAAGGATGTATTGCGGACGGAATTTG
>CAYFRV010000481.1:0-1909 GCA_964345495.1 uncultured Bacteroidales bacterium
AGTAAAAAGTTTGGGTGTGGCAATACTTTTAACTTTTGCTTTTTCCCTTTCAGCTGCCTTCGGGCAATCACCAGAAAAAATGAGCTATCAGGCAGTAATAAGAGATAGCGATGATAATTTGATAACCGACACCCAGGTTGGTATGCAAATAAGCATTTTGCAAGGTTCGGCAAGCGGAAAAGAAGTTTATGCAGAAACACAAGAACCAACCACCAACACAAACGGATTGGTAAGTTTAGAAATAGGAACCGGAACAACAAGTGACGATTTTTCTGCTATCGACTGGTCAGACGGCCCTTATTTTCTACAGACCGAAATAGATATATCCGGAGGAACAAATTACACCATTACCGCCACAAACCAACTGTTAAGCGTTCCTTACGCTTTACATGCTGAATCTGCTAAAGAAACCGATCCGGTTTTTATTGTCAGTACAGCTGCAGGAATAGAAACGGAAGATATTAATAATTGGGATGAGGCATATTCATGGGGCGATCACTCAAACGAATCATATGCTACAGAACCGTATGCGAATGATTTGATAAATGAGATTTATGAGATATTAGAAACAGAAGGATATGTTATAAAAGATATTGATGGTAACTTTTATCCAATAGTAACTATTGGCAGTCAGGTATGGATGACAAAAAACCTGAGAACTACAAAATTCAATGATGGCACTCCCATACCAAAAGTTGAAGATGATTCAGAATGGTCATCTATTAGCACACCGGCTTATTCCTGGTATGATAATGACTCGGTTCAATATAATAAACCTTATGGTGCTTTATATAATTGGTATGCTGCTTCAGCAGGGAATCTATGTCCCACCGGATGGCATGTACCAACTGAAGCTGAGATGGAAACTTTAATTACCTTTTTAGGTGGTCAATTAGTTGCAGGCGGTAAACTAAAGAAAACAGGAACTGAATATTGGAACAGCCCTAATGAAGGCGCAACCAATGAATCGGGGTTTACTGCTATTGCTATGGGTAGCCGGTCATATAACGGCTCATTTTTAAATTATGAAAACTTTAAAAACAATGCACGATATATGAGTGCAACCGAAGGCGCAAGCACACCTCCGCCCGGCTCCGGAGTTTATATGATTTTATATCATAATAGTACTAACGCCTACATTAGTTCTCTAAATAAGAGAGCCGGAATGTCAATACGTTGTATCAAAGATTAAGTGCGGACTGATGATGATTAGAGGTACAACGGCGCATTGTGTCATTAAGCCTAAACATCAAACTATATACAAGATGGTGGACGATGATAATCTCATACAAGTCGATAAGAAACAAGCTTTGTCCCAACAATAAGGGAAAAAAAACAAAGAAGACTCACTAAACAACGGCTAACATGACAAAATCATAGGTTTGACCCACAGGCAGAGAATAACAGGAGACAGGTTGCGTACCAAACTCACACAAGTACAAGTGGTTCGGTATCACAAGGCGTACAGCAACCCTGCGAAATATCGGTAGTAACTGGAATAGAAGAAGACGAAGGCATAAACCTTTCAATTTCGGCATATCCAAACCCAACTACCGACTATTTAGAGTTGAAAGTGAAAAGTTAAAAGATTTGAGCCATCAACTGTATGACATGAAAGGAAAACTTTTACAAGGCGAAAAAATCAGAGGCAACCAAACAAGCATTGTTATGAGCAGTCTTGTATCTGCCACGTATTTTGTGAGAGTAGTAAAGACAAGTCATGACTTGTTTCAAGAAGTAAAAACATTTAAAATCATAAAGAAATAAGGAGGACAAAACAATGAGAAAATTATTTACAATTGTAGTCCCGATGGCTATCGGGATATTATTAACGGCAAGTGTGTTCCTGCCACGGCAGGCAGGTGCTCAATCACCAGAAAAAATGAGCTATCAGGCAGTAATAAGAGAT
>CAYFRV010000482.1:0-1901 GCA_964345495.1 uncultured Bacteroidales bacterium
TCTTAATAAAACAATATGCTTCAAAATTCAGTTGTTTTTTTCTAAATTGGCTTAATTAATTTTTTCTGTTAAAACAATTGAGTTTTATGGCTAATAAATCAGACCTTAAAGTATTTATTATTCGCAGGGAAAGCGAATGCGGAGAATGTGGTACAGAACTGGGAAAAGGTTCATTTATAACGCTTGATAAAAATAAAGGCGCACTCTGTTTATCTTGTGCCGATATGGATCATTTGTGGTTTCTGCCTTCAGGAAGTGCAGCAATGACCCGGCGGGCTAAAAAGCATTCCGGTTTGGCTGCAGTTGTGCTGCAATGGGCAAGAGCCCGCAAGCGATATGAACGCCAGGGAATACTCGTGGAAAAAGCAGCTATTGAAAAAGCAGAAAAGGAATGCCTCGCCGATAGTGAACAACGGGAACGAAGGCGGCAGAGGGAAGCTGTAAAACGTGAAGAGATAGATAATAAATTCGTAAAAGAATTCGCTGCGCGAATCCGGGAAAACTACCCCGGTTGTCCCTCAGGAAGGGAGCAAACCATTGCTGAACATGCATGCAGTAAATACAGCGGCCGCGTTGGAAGAACCCAATCAGCAAAAGAATTTTCCCGAAAAGCTATAGAGCTGGCAGTAATTGCCCATATCAGACATACAGAAACCAATTATGATGAGTTGCTTATGCAAGGGTTTGATCGTTTTTATGCCCGGCAAACAGTGGAAGATGAAGTGTCTTCTGTTCTGGAAAAATGGGAGAGTGGTAAATAGCGTTTTATTTTGTGCCAACAGCTAACAGCTTATTACTTTTTAGAAACCGATGGCAATTTCAATATTTACCTCAACTTTTTAATTTTCCTGCTGATAATCCATTTTAAAGGTTGAAAAAATGTTTAAATAATTCCTGTGCTTTTTCCCAATTTTCCTGATTTAAGCAGTATTTGATTTTAGGCCTTTCAATCGTTCCCTGAATTAACCCGGCGTCTTTAAGTTCTTTTAAATGTTGGGATAGGGTAGATTTTGCAATCGGCAGTATGTCTGAAAGATCACCACTATAGCAGCAGGATTGGTTTGAAAGTAATTCCAGAATATAAATTCTTACCGGATGTCCCATTGCCTTTGCAAATCGGGCGGTTTGTTTCTGTTTCTCTGTTATTCGATCTTCCATAATGAATATTTTGTATGCTAAATTACAAAAAATTTAAGCGCAAACTCAGGTTTGAAGACAACAAAGGAAACAATGAGGTGTTGAGTTTATTTTTCTATCCCCCGTTAAATTAGAACTTTTATAGTCATTTTTTTTGATACATTTGATGATGAAAAAACGAAACAGACAGTTTGCAAAACGAGACAGGCATTTGCATACAAAAACAAAAATTACAGGCCGGCATGAGCGTAGAATTAATAACCAATAAACAAATATACAAGAAGGCTATTGAACCTGTAACCACCGCAAAATCATTCGTATGGATGGGAACATCCGATCTGAAAGATTTGCATGTTCATCATAATGGTTCCGTTCAATCTTTTCTAAAGGTACTGAATGACCTGGTAAATAAGAAAGTGGCCATACGACTTCTGCATGCAAAGGAACCGGGTGAAAACTTCAGAAGAAGCTTTGATAAATATCCGCTGTTATGGGAAAGTATGGAAAGACAACTGTGTCCCAGAGTTCATTTTAAACACATTGTTATTGACGGAAAGCTGGCTTATACAGGTTCGGCCAATCTTACCGGCGCAGGAGCAGGCATTAAAAGTGAGAACACCCGAAATTTTGAAACCGGTATCGTTACTACAGACCATACACTTATTGAACACATTATGAACCAATTTGATGAGGTATGGAGGGGGGAGTTCTGTAAAAAATGTAAAAGAAGGGACTTTTGCCCGGATCCTATTATTTGATTCAGG
>CAYFRV010000483.1:0-1900 GCA_964345495.1 uncultured Bacteroidales bacterium
GTAAATTTTTAGTGTTTTTCCTTCTATCTATCTATTATCCACCATCTGTACTATCTATCATCCACTATCCACCATCTATAAAATTATCGTTCAATCTCTGGCGGGCAGGTTTGCAATGAAACCATTATGCCCGGTACATCAGCTATGTTTGCATTGATTAAGAGTTTTTCAAGTAAGGCTACGGCGTGGGTGTAACTTGGACCCCGCAGGTTTATTCTTCTTGGATATTCTGAGCCATCAGAAACCACATAATATCCATATTCGCCTCTGGAAGATTCTGCTCTCACATAAGTTTCTCCTTTGGGAATACGCCAGTTCAAAGCATTTGGCGTTGGAGTCTTAAAACTTCCTTTTTCCGGTATTTTTTCCAATATCTGGCGTATCAAATCGGCTGTTACCTGCATGTCCATCCAGCGTACTCTTGCCCGTGTGTAGATGTCAGAATTTTCCAGAACCGGCACTTCCCAGTTCAGTTGATCATAATTTAAATATGGGTAATCTTTTCTTGTATCGCGATTGTATCCGGCAGCTCTTGCATTTGGTCCGACAACACCAAATTTATCAATCCATGAAGGATCTATGTAACCTGTTCCAATTGCCCGTTTTTTGAACACGGCATTATTAAACATCACGTCGTCAATTCGTTTTGCAAAACGGAACACCTCGTCCATTGCTTTTTGTGCTCTCTCTTTGAAGCCTTCCGGCAGATCTCCTCTAACTCCGCCGGGGAGCATGTACATGTGGTAGATTCGGCCACCGGATAATTCTTCAAACAGATCCAGAATAAGCTCCCTGACGTACATTCCCCATTGTACTCCAATCCCCAGGCCAAAGGTGCCTCCCTGACCCGGAACAACTCTTAGCAACATTTGAAGCCGGGACATTTCCAGTGCAAGCATTCTAAGCCATTTTGCCTTCTCCGGAATTTCAATTCCTGATAATTCTTCCACTGCTTCAGCAAAGCAATATTCGTTTGTATCTGACTCCGGAACACACATTCTTATGCATGTTGGCATGACCTGCATATATAGGCGGCGTTCGAATAATTTTTCAAATCCCCGGTGTAGGTATCCGACATGCGTTTTGGCATCGACCACTTCATCTCCGCACAATGTGAGCTCCAGTGACATGTTGCCAGTCACACCCGGGTGATTTGGCCCTTGCCATACTTTCGTGTATTTTTCCGAAGACAGGTCAATCTTATTACTGCCATCAGCATTTTTCTCCGGATACTTGCTCCTGTCTGAATGTTTTTCAAATATCTTGTTATTCTTCATAGTCATCAGAGTAAAGCTTGTTTTTCATATATTCCCTTGGATCGTAACTCTTTGAGCCCGGACGCGGGAAGTATGTTTCTTCTGAATATTTCTTAGTGTCAAATTCTCGTCGCATTGGTGGAATGTCATCCCAGCCTTCCAGAATAAATTCTTCATCAACCCCTGGACTTCCGGGAAAATCAATGCCATACATCTCCTTTAATTCACGTTGAAAAGTCGCCACATGTTCCCACAGATGATGAGCCGACTCCATTGATGCATTTTCCCTGTCGATTCTTGTTCGTACACCAATGTCCATCTTCTTTTTCGGGTTATTCAGCAAATAAGTGAGCTGAAACTCGCCTTCTTCAATCCAGTCAACAACAGAGAGCATTATAAAGTAAGAAAAACCTTCGTAGTCCCTTAGATGCGTAACCAAAGGCACCGCCTGTTCTTTCTGAACGCTCAGAAAAGTAAGATCATCACGCTGTTCTGTGATATCCTTAATTTTAAAGTGTGATTGTATGTTTTTAATTGTTGTATTCATATATTGTTCTATTGTTAAATTGTTCCATTGTTAAATTGTTCTATTCAGGCTAAGGCTAAGGCTAAGGCCGGATTCAATTAGTGTTGTAGTTATGATT
>CAYFRV010000484.1:0-1862 GCA_964345495.1 uncultured Bacteroidales bacterium
AACTGATGAAAAACTCAGAACCTTCTCCGGGTTTGCTTTCTGCCCAGATTTTGCCATAGTTTTTTTTAATTCGTAACAGGTTCTCCGTTTATAAATGTTTTTTTTACGTTGATGTGCGGAACCTTGCTTTCTTCAGCCTGCATAATATCTTTGGCAGTAACAACGAAATCAGCTTTTTTTCCTGCCTCGATGCTTCCTCTTTCGTCTTCCTGAAAGCATCCTTTTGCTGCCCATATAGTCATGGCCTTGAGAGCTTCCTCTCTTGATAAGGCATTTTCTTTTTGAAAGCCATCTTTGGGATTGCCTTCAAAGTCTTTTCGCGCGAAAGCCGCATAAAAACCATAGAGCGGATTGATGTCTTCAACCGGAAAGTCGCTTCCATTAGGCAACCAACCATTTTCATTAAGCAATTTTTTATAGGCATAAGCGTTTTTTAAACGATCATCACCAAGTCTTTCATCTGCCCAGTTCATGTCAGATGTAGCATGTGTAGAGTTAATTGCCGGAATGATGTTATATTCACCGAACAGTTTAAAATCATCGGGATGGATTACCTGCGCATGTTCAATTCGCCATCTTCTTTCGTTTTTCGGTGGAAGAATATCAGAGTATATATTGAGCATTAATCGGTTAGCCGAATCCCCAATCGCATGAGTATTAACCTGGAAATTGTTTTCATACGCTATTTCAGAGAGCTTCCTTAGTTCAGATGGCTCAGAAACCAAAAGGCCATAATTTTCCGGGTCATCGTTGTATGGCTTTAGAAGACAAGCGCCACGTGAACCAAGTGCACCGTCAGCAAATAGCTTGATAGATTGAATGTGCATTTTTTCCGTTTTGTAAATACCCTGTTTTACAAACGTGTCAATATTGTCCTGTGTCGGAGTGAGCATAACATAAGTGTTCATTTTCAACTTGCCGGTTTTTTGCAGAGAATCTATTAAATGTGTGGGAGCATATTTCAAACCTGCATCTGCCACCATGGTTAGGCCAACGTTGAAGCAGTTTTGTTCTCCTTTTTGTAAAGCATTGATTTGTTCTTCTTTTGTGGGCTCAGGAATTTTATCTGAGACAAGACTCATTGCGTTATCTATCAATATGCCGGTGGGTTTATTATTTTCTTTTATAACTTTTCCGCCACTTACCTCAGTCTGTGCGTTTATACCTGCAATTTCCAGGGCTTTAGAATTAACTATTGCAGCATGTCCGTCAACTCTGGTTAGATATACCGGGGTATTTGGAAATAGTTTGTCTAGCCTGGATTTGTCCGGAAATTGTTTCTTTTCCCATTTGTTTTGATCCCATCCGCGGCCAACCAGCCATTCTACCTCGTTATTTTTATCGTATGACCGGAGCTTTTCAATGATCTCATCAAAAGATCGGGTGTCTGTGAGATCAACTTCAGTTAAATTCATGCTGTAGCCATAAAAATGGGAGTGCGGATCAATAAATCCGGGATAAATGAATTTTCCTTCCATGTCTATTATTGAATCTGAAGTGTATTGCTGTAATATCTGTTTCTCTTGTCCCACAGATTCAAATTTTCCGTCTTTTATAGCAAAGGCGTCTACTTTTCTGAATTTTTGATCAACAGTATATACAGTAGCGTTTTTAACAATCAAATCGACTTTTTCTTTCTTTAATGATGAACAAGATATGATAAGAAAAAGGAAGGGGAGGATGTAAAGTAATTTTTTCATAATCATAATTTTTTGTGTATTTACAAAAATATAAAATCCTAACACGCGTGGATGAATTTTATGTTAAATATTTATGTTTAGATAAATAAACAAAATGTGGTGACCCTTGTCTATTATGAAAACAAACGAATTGAAACAACACCGGCTGCGCATATTTATTCC
>CAYFRV010000485.1:0-1844 GCA_964345495.1 uncultured Bacteroidales bacterium
AAAAAATAAAATTTGCACTTATTGACTGATAATTATAAACTTTATTTATTACATCTGCAAAAACTCCCGAAATTGAAAGGACTTTGATCTTGTCAGAAATTGGTTTTAGCGGTAACGAGTCCGTTACAACTACCTCTGTCATTTTTGAATCGTTTATTCTTTCGTATGCCGGTCCGGAAAGTACAGGATGTGTTGCTACCGCCCGAACACTTTTGGCGCCCATATCAATCATGAGGTCTGCAGCTTTTGTCATCGTACCTGCAGTGTCTATCATATCATCAAGAATAATGACATTTTTCCCTTCAACTTCTCCGATTACTTTCATGTCACCAACTTCGTTGGCTTTTTTTCTTGCTTTATGGCAGATTACAAGCGGAGTTCCAAAATGATTGGCATACGCATTAGCCCTTTTGGTTCCGCCCATATCCGGAGCAGCCATAACAAGGTTATCCAGGTTCATTTCTTTAATGTATGGAACAAATACAGATGAAGCATAAAGATGATCAACCGGAACATCAAAAAAGCCCTGAATTTGATCTGCGTGCAAATCTAAGGTCATAATTCTGTCTACTCCTGATGCTGTAAGTAAATTGGCAACCAATTTAGCACCAATTGAAACCCTGGGTTTATCTTTTCTATCCTGACGTGCAAAACCGAAATAAGGAATTACTGCAACAACTTTGTAGGCCGAAGCGCGTCGCGCAGCATCAACCATTTGTAACAGCTCCATCAAATTCCTGGCTGGAGTAAAAGTTGACTGTACGATAAATACATACGATCCTCTTACCGTTTCCTCAAACGAAGTTTGAAATTCGCCATCGCTAAATTCGATAAAACTTGATTTTCCCAAACTAACCCCATAATTTGCAGCTATTTTTTCTGCAATGTAACGGGATGCTGATCCGGAAAAAATTTTAATGGGTGGACGGGGAGTAGAATTTCTTTCCATTTTTTATTTCCTTTTTGGGATGCAAAAATAACAATATCTTTGGTTTCTTTATAAGTATTATATTATTTTTTTACTGATTCTAATATCTCCTGAATATAATTAAGCAACTCATCACGTCCCTGTTTTGTTATTGCAGAGGTTTTGAAGGTTTTGGGAAGAAATTCCCAGGTTTTTAACATCTCATCCCTGTAATTTGCCATATTCTTTGATAATTCAGAACTAGATAATTTATCTATTTTAGTGAAAACCATTGCAAAGGGAATTTGATTGATTCCTAACCATTCCATAAATTTTAGATCTGATTGCTGGGGTTTTATTCTGGCGTCCAATAAAACAAATAAGTTAAGCAGTTCATTAGATTCAGTAATGTATGATTTAATGAATTTCATGATCTTTTGCCTTTCTTTTTTGGAAAACTTTGCATATCCATATCCTGGCAGATCAACCATGTACCATTCATTATTGATTTCAAAATGATTAATTGTTCTTGTTCTGCCGGGATTTTGGGAAGTTTTGGCAAGACTCTTCTTTTCCAGCAGCATATTAATTAATGAGGATTTGCCTACATTTGAGCGTCCGATAAAACCAAATTCTGGTAATTTTTTTGATGGAAACTGGGATAACTCTGTTGAACTTTTAATGAACTCTGCGGAGCTGATTTTCATTTGATTAATGTTTTATCGTTCTATTGTTAAAATGCCACATTGTTTTTAATGTGATTAATATTGAAGAAACAAGCATTCCATTTAAATTCTTTTTGCGCTGTGGATGTGGAATTTATTGATTTTGCTATTTTAGGTACAAAATAAAAAAAAAGGTGCAACAATCTTTGCACCTTTTTTCTGTGAGCGAATATGTTTTACAACTATTTTTTTGCGAATGTTTCTATTTTCAA
>CAYFRV010000486.1:0-1827 GCA_964345495.1 uncultured Bacteroidales bacterium
TATCTTGCTTTCATGAATAACTTTCATATTTTTGTTTAAATTAACTAACAAAATGAATAGTTATGAATAAAATTACTTTGATTACAGGAGCTACCGCAGGAATTGGCAAAGCAACTGCTTATAAACTGGCAGAAAATAAACATAATCTTATTATTACAGGAAGAAGAGAAGAACGCCTGAAAAAGCTGAAAGAAGAGATCGAAAAAGCCTATGAAGTCAGTGTCTATTATCTTCCATTTGACATAAGAAATAATGAAGAAGTATCTGAAGCTATTGATTCCTTACCAGAGAACTGGAAAGCGATAGATGTTTTAGTTAATAATGCCGGCCTGGCTGTTGGGCTTAACCATATTCAGGATGGAGAAATTGAGGACTGGGAGCGAATGATTGATACAAATATTAAGGGATTGCTTTATATTACCAGGAAAGTTGCTCCGCTAATGGTTCAAAAAGAAAACGGACATATTGTTAATGTTGGTTCCATTGCAGGACGGCAGGTTTATGAGTTCGGAAATGTTTACTGTGCATCAAAACACGCTGTGGATGCTTTATCTAAAGCAATGCGCATTGATATGCTGAAGTACAACATCAAAGTAACTCAAATTGCACCCGGAATGGCAGAGACAGAATTTTCCCTGGTAAGATTCAAAGGAGATGAGGAAAAAGCGAAGAATGCATATACAGGATTTAAAGCCCTTACCGGCGAGGATGTTGCTAATGTGATTGCATTTGTTGTAAATCAGCCGCCGCATGTAACATTAAATGACATCGAAATTACACCCACTGCACAGGCAAATTCACATTATAAAAACATTCAATAATTACGCGCATGTATTCAATTGATTATTTAAAAGATTTTACCTTTCAGGTTTTTAGAAAGATTGGTTGCAGCAATGAGGATGCTCAGGTTATTGCCGATATTCTGACAGCCGCGGAAAAACGGGGAATTCCCTCTCATGGAATGATCCGAATAAAAGATTACGTGTTAATGCATGAAAAAGGGCGGATAAATGTTGCTCCGAAAGTTCATGCAACACGCGAAACGCCAAGTACCGCAGTGGTTGATGGCGACGGAGCTTACGGAATGGTGGCTGCAAAAAAATCTATGGAAATTGCCATTGAAAAGGCGAAGAACGCAGGTTCAGGCTGGGTTACAACCAATAACTCCAATCACTTTGGAATTGCCGGTTATTATGCAATGATGGCTTTAGAAGAAGATATGATAGGCATAGCAATGACAAATGCGAATTCTCTGGTTGCTCCAACCTATTCAAAAGATAAGCGTTTGGGGACAAATCCTATAGCCGTAACAGTTCCTGCCGGGAAATACCCTCCGTATGTTGCAGATTTTGCAACAACTCCGATTGCACGGGGAAAACTTGCTATAAAAGGAAAAAAAGGTGAAAAATTAGAGCACGGTTTTGTGCAGGATAGTGAGGGTCGCCCTTCTACAGATCCTGATATTATCAAAGAAGGAGGCGCAATACTTCCACTTGGCGGCGACAGGCTTCATGGAAGCCACAAAGGATACTGCCTGAATTCCATTGTTGATATTTTTACAGCTGTCTTTTCCGGGGCCAATTTTGGCCCTTTTGTTCCGCCACAGGTTCCGTTCCTTCCGCTTCCTGATAATCAGGTAGGAAAGGGGCTTGGTCACTTTTTCGGTGCCATGCGGATAGATGCTTTCGAGGAGAAAGAAGAGTTTAAAGAGCGAATGGACAAATGGATAGAAACATTCCGGTCTTCGGAAAGCGCCGAAGGACAACCCAAAGTACTTATTCCGGGAGACCCGGAAAGAGAGATGGAGGAGAAGACAAGCAAAGAAGG
>CAYFRV010000487.1:0-1825 GCA_964345495.1 uncultured Bacteroidales bacterium
AGGATTTATCTGACTCTTCTTTGCCAGAAATCTTACGGACCTTTTGATTTTCCGTGTGTGCATCAATCATCCAGACATAGCTCACACGTTTACCTGATTTTATTGATTCGTATTCTATTCCTTTCTCTCCTTCCACCAAAATACAATCGCCAAGCTCATATCTTAGAGAATGCACTTTATCTCCAACATTTATCGGATTTCCGTCATAATCCTTTAATTGTTGTTTCTTTTTTTTCTTTCCAAATAGTCCAAACATGATTGTTGATTTTTAAATTTAAAATATCCGGGAAGTTAATTTTCTCTAATATGAAAATACTTCCCGGAAAAAATATAAACGATTATTCTGTTGATTGATCAATAACTAAATTGATAGCACGCTGACATGCAGCACAAAAATTATCTGTACGAATAAACATAATGCAGGAAGGTTCTGACCTGTAAATTCCATTGCTATGATACATGGCCCCTTCATAAGCGCCAATTTCTCCTGAGTGTTCCACGTTACTCAGATAATTTTCTTCCCACTTGCGCTGATCTTTAAAAAGCTTTTCCATTGTCTTCTCACTGGCCTTCTTAGCACGAAGCTCTTCACGTTTCTTCTGAACTTTCTTACTATGCTCATCAAACTTTTTCTTACCCCATGGTGTAGGCAATGGAGTTTCTGCTTCAATCATATCTCCCCATTTAATTTTATCTTTTTCGGTATGCGTGGTAACATTCAGCTCATAAGGCTCGATAACATCACTTCCCATTTCGTAGGCTGTAGCAGAAGTGTAATATTCATCAGCCAGGGAAGCAAAATGATGACCAAATTCATGAACAAACAAATAATCGTGGAAAGCATTATCTGCAGCAGCAGTAATATATAAATTGTAAATGCCGCCACCTCCATAAATACTGTCATTCATCAAAATTGCAGTATATTCATAAGGAACGGTTGATGAAGCATCGCGAATTTTCCGGTTATCATAACCAAGCGCATATCGTTCAGAACCGAAAGCTCCATAAGTTACGGACAAGGCAGAACGATTGTATATATCCTGCTGTGGATGGTTTAAACCGGAATTGGGGGCAGGAACTTCAACAGCACGAATATTAAAATCTTCTTTTCGTGAAGCAAACGGCTCGGTTGATAATAATGCATCAGCAAACTTATCAGCATCCTCGCGGAACTTATCCATTTCATCCGCGGTATAACCTTCACTTAACACTACAATATCCACTTTATTATGTGGATCACCGTTTTCAACTACGTTATAGACATCATAAGGATTATTCAGTTCCGATTTATTTACTTTCCGGTTTTCCGGATCTAATGTATAACTCCATATCGGATTAAAATCCTGCTGCTCATTACGTTTATAAATTACCACTTTTACTTTCTGTTTTGGCCAGGGAAAACGTAATGATTCATGAAACACTCCCCACTCTTCCTTTGCTTCGGGCGTGGTTTCCCATTCTCCGTAAATGCTGGAATACCCCCGTGAATAGAGTACTTTCCCGGAAGATAGCTCCTGAACTTCAAAAAGGTATTTTCCAAGCTCCAGATCATCAACTAATTGAGTTTTACTTCCGGCCCATATACCATCATTTACCATTTGATCCAGGGAAAAGTGCTCTTCCGTAGCTGTACCGGTATGATAATAATCCAGACGCATGGTCTTGTCTTTAAAATATTCATCAAAGGGCACATCTGAATAACCATTTAAGGAAATCAATGCAAACCCTATTGCTATTAAAAAAGGTAAAAATCTGAATTTCATAGTTTTATTTTTTAGGTTTATGAACGAATTTAATAAAAATATCCGCAATATCAAACACAGGT
>CAYFRV010000488.1:0-1815 GCA_964345495.1 uncultured Bacteroidales bacterium
ATGATACATACTGCCGATGAAGCCGGGGCAAATGACGGACCCGATTACAAATTCGGTTGGGGATTGATGAATACACAAAAAGCTACCCAAATCGTATCGGAAAACAACAATTCTTCATTTATAAAAGAAGAAACGATTTCGGAGAGTGAAACTATTACGTTGCAGGTATACTCCGAAGGGGATGAACCACTAAAATTTACGATGTCATGGACAGACCCGGCAGGAACACCTGTTTCTGACCAGTTGGATCCAAGAGACCCTATGCTGGTTAATGATTTAGATATGAGGGTAGAAGGTCCTTCGGGTACAACTTTTAAACCCTATAGATTAGATCCTGAAAATCCTGATAACGCTGCTACAACAGGAGACAATGATGTTGATAACGTGGAAAAAATTGAAATAAATAATCCAGAATCTGGTATATACACAATTACTATTACTCATAAAAATTCTTTAGAAAATAATCAGCAGGATTTTTCTCTCATTATTTCTGATATTATAGCTAATTCTCCCGGAAACCTTACTGCAGAACCACTCAGTCCTACTGAAATGGAACTTAGTTGGGATAAAAATGTGGATGGGGATGATGTAATGATTGCTTTTTCAGATATCGATGATATTGGAATAGCTACACAGGGAGAGTCATATTCTGTTGGTGATTCCATAGATAATGGCGTTGTAATATATAAAGGAGGTGAAACTTCCTTTATTCAGGAAAACCTGCAAAGCGCAACCATGTATTATTATAAAGCCTGGTCTGTTGATGAAAATAACAATTATTCCACTTCAGTTGAAGATTCAGCAAAGACGGATTATGACGTAATCTTCTCCGACGATTTTGAGACTGATAAAGGATGGTCGTTATCGGGTGAATTCCAACGTGATGTTCCGCAAGGTTTGGGTGGGACAGACGGTAATCCTGACCCATCTTCTGCATATTTGGAAACAAAGGTGCTGGGATCTGATTTGACAGGTTTAGGTGGAACATCAGCTAATCCGGAAGGAGATTATGCAAATGGATTAACTGACAGGGAATATATAGCTGAAAGTCCGGTTATTGATTGTAAGAATTATTCTGAAGTTCAGTTGCATTTTCAAAGATGGTTAAATGTTGAAGACCCGAATGAAGATTCGGTGCAAATTGATATTAGTACTGATGGTGGCTCTACCTGGAATAATATATGGTATAACAGTAATGAATATACAGAAAATTCATGGAGCAGTCAATCTTATGATATTTCTGCTTATGCAGATGATACAGGGCAGGTTAAGATAAGATATACTGTTGGTGAAACTGATGATTGGGGTGGTAATTACAGCGGTTGGAACATTGATGATTTTAAAATAACTGGTAAAATCCCACGCTATGCTGTTACATTGCAAGTTACAGATGGAACTGATCCAGTAGAAAATGCTTACATTGAAATATCTGATTTCACCGGGTTTACAAATGCAGATGGATTCCTTACCTTTAACGGTATTAAAAAAGGAAAGAGAGAGTATACCATTCGAAAACCGGGATTTGATAATGTTTCTGATACTCTTGAAGCTGGTTTTGATGACTCGGTGAATGTTGTTATGAATTCTGGTACAGCAACTTTTGAAGTCGGTTTTACTGTATTGAATGGAGATACTGCTGTCAGCGGAACTTCAATTGATTTTAATAATGATACTCTGATTACAGATGATCAGGGTTATGCACTATTTGACAGTGTCGAGGTTGGAGAGTATCAATATACCATTCATGAAGGTGGGCGAGAAGATTCAGGAATGGTTGAGGTTGTTGACAGGAATATTGATACGACTGTTTATTTT
>CAYFRV010000489.1:0-1802 GCA_964345495.1 uncultured Bacteroidales bacterium
TGCGCCCAAAAGCAAGATATTTTTATTCCAAAAGAGGTAAAACAAGCTTATGAGAACGGAACTCGTTCTTATTCAGGAAAACCGGGCGAAAATTATTTTCAGAATAGCGCGAATTATAAAATAGAAGCTGAATTCAATCCTAAAAGCGGCTTACTGAAAGGAACAGAGACCATTGAATACAGCAACAACAGCTCTGAAAAATTATATAACCTGGTGTTAAGAATATATATGAATTTCTTTAAGGAAGGGATAGAGAGAGATTTCGGAATTCCTCCGCAGGATCTTCATAGCGGGGTTGAAATTAATAATTTGAGGGTTGACGGAAAAAAAGTAAGTTCCGACAAAAAGCCTAAATTAGCCGGACAGGCAACGACCGTTCAGCGAATCGCACTGTCTGAACCTGTAATGCCGGATGAATCGACAACGATATCATTAGACTGGAAAGTTGAGTTGCCAAAAGAGGTCGCCATACGCATGGGCCGATATGGAGAAGACGATTGGTTTGTTGCCTATTGGTATCCTCACGTCTCTGTGTATGACGATATTTCAGGATGGGATACGCATCCTTTTACCGGTTCAGCAGAATTCTATTACGATTTCAATAATTTTGATGTTGAACTTACATTACCTGGCAACTATATGGTTTGGGCCACAGGAATGCAGCAAAATACATCAGACACATATAAAAATTCTGTTGTAAAGAAAATTAATGAGGCAAAACAAAGTGATGAAGTTATTTCAATAGTTTCAGCGGATGATTTAAAAAACAATAGCGTTTTAAAAGAAGGGGATAAGAAGACATGGCATTTTAAAGCTGAAAATGTTCCTGACTTTGCTTTTGCCGTCAGCAAATCATACGTCTGGGATGGCACAAGCGTTGAAGTGGATTCATCCACAGGCAGAAGGACGTTTGTCAGCGCGGTTTATGACGAGGATACGAAAAATTTTGATAAAGTTGCAGAAATCAGCAGTCAACTCATTGAACTGTTTTCGGATGAAATTTTCGGCGTTCCGTTTGCCTATCCGAAACTAACTGCATTCAATGGCAGTGGCGGCATGGAGTTTCCTATGATGATAAATGACGGGGATGTTCCTACCTACCAGGGAACAGTTCATCTTACCGCTCACGAAATTGGCCACAATTATTTTCCGTTCACTGTAATGACGAATGAATCTTTTTATGCCTTCATGGACGAAGGACTTATCTCATTTTTACCCAGGGAAGCTGAAGAAAAACTTGTGGACGATTTTGATCCTTACATTGGCATTTTACAAAATTTTGAAAAAAGTGCCGGCAACATGAAGGAAGTTCCACTTATGGTGAAGAGCTACACGATTAGCGATTATTCCGCATATCGACTGCATGCTTACGTAAGACCTGCCAACGCATTTTATTTTCTCAGGGATATGGTAGGAGAAGAAAAATTTCACGATGCAATGAAAGAATTTATTCAACGCTGGATGTGGAAAAAACCAACACCTTATGATCTTTTCTTTACTTTTGAGGATGTGTTGAACAAAGAGCTTTCATGGTACTGGAAACCCTGGTTTTTTGAATTTGGAGCTCCGGATCTGGCTTTAGGAGAAATAATAAGTAAAGCGGGTTCCCATCAGATTGAAATTTTAAAGAAAGGAAATCTACCGGTTCCTGCGGAATTAACAATCGAATACAAAGATGGCTCAAAAGAACAAATCCGTAAGGATGCTTCCGTCTGGAAAGATGCAGAACAACACCAGATAACCATTTCCAGTGACAAAGCATTAAAAAGCATAAAACTTGGAAATGATAAAATACCGGATAT
>CAYFRV010000490.1:0-1802 GCA_964345495.1 uncultured Bacteroidales bacterium
ATTTAACAGAAATGGAGGGTTGTTAGATTAAAGCTCTATCGTGTGAGTTTCTTATATTTGATCCGTTTAGGTATGATATCCCCACCCATACGTTTTCTGAGGTTCTCCTCGTATTCACTGTATGAACCTTCAAAGAAATAGGTAGAGGAATTACCCTCAAATGCTAAAATGTGAGTGCAGATTCTGTCTAAGAACCAACGGTCATGTGATACAACGACAGCACACCCAGCGAAATTGTTTATACCTTCTTCTAATGCGCGCAGTGTATTCACATCTATGTCGTTAGTGGGCTCGTCAAGGAGGAGAACATTTGCTTCAGTTTTTAGTGTCATTGCCAGGTGCAGGCGATTTCTTTCACCACCGGAAAGTACGCCCACCTTTTTTTGCTGTTCAGCCCCGCTGAAATTAAATCTGCTTACATAAGCTCTTGCATTTATTGACGTATTGCCAAATTCAATAATATCGTTTCCACCGCTGATTACTTCGTAAACTGTTTTTTCGGGGTCGATTTCAGCGTGTTTCTGATCTACATATCCAAGCTTCACTGTTTCGCCGATTTTGAGTTCGCCGGCATCCGGTTGTTCTTCGCCCATGATCATACGAAAGAGCGTTGTTTTTCCTGCGCCATTGGGGCCAATAACACCAACAATTCCTGCCTGTGGAAGTTTAAAATTCATATCTTCAAATAGCAACATGTTATCGTATCCTTTAGCCACGTTATTTGCTTCGATCACCTTTTCTCCAAGCCGCGGCCCATTTGGAATGGGAATTTCCACCTTAGCTTCTTTCTCTTTAACGTCTTCGGCCATCATTGTCTCATAATTGTTCAGACGTGCCTTACCTTTGCTTTGTCGTCCCTTAGGCCCCTTCTTAGCCCATTCAAGTTCACGCTGTAATGCTTTTTGACGTTTACTTTCCTGTTTTTCTTCTTCTTTGAGCCGGTTAAGTTTTTGATCTAACCATTCTGAGTAGTTTCCCTGAAAAGGAATGCCCTCGCCACGATCGAGTTCAAGAATCCAGCCCGCTACATTGTCAAGAAAGTACCTGTCGTGAGTTACTGCAATAACGGTGCCTTTGTATTGTTGCAGATGTTGCTCCAGCCAGTGTACCGATTCGGCATCCAGATGGTTGGTCGGCTCATCCAGCAGCAGGATATCCGGTTCCTGAAGCAAGAGACGGCACAACGCTACACGTCTGCGTTCACCACCCGAAAGCAGGCTTATAGAAGTATCACCGCCGGGGGTCCGCAGAGCATCCATTGCCAATTCCAGTTTAGAGTCCAGATCCCATGCATCCTGCTGGTCAATTTTCTCCTGTACTTCGCTCTGTTTTTCGATCAACTTATTCATTTTATCCGGATCATTCATTATCTCTTCGTCCATGAATTTATTGTTGATCTCTTCGTATTCTTTCAGAAGGTTTGCTGTTTCCTGTACGCCTTCTTTTACAGTTTCCATTACGGTTTTGTTATCGTCGAGTTTAGGTTCCTGGGGCAGATAACCAACCGAGTAACCAGGTGAAAAAGCCACTTCACCGTCATATTCCTCATCTAATCCCGCTATTATTCGAAGCACTGTAGATTTTCCTGCACCATTAAGTCCCAGGATACCTATCTTGGCTCCATAAAAAAAGGAGAGGTAAATATTGTTGAGTATTTGTTTGCCTTGCGGTGTCTGCTTATTCACATTCACCATTGAAAAAATCACTTTCTTATCGTCTGCCATAGCACAATTCTCCGTTAATATTTCATGTTACGTTCTAACTATTTCGATCTGCGAAATTAATAAAATTGAAATGGATGA
>CAYFRV010000491.1:0-1799 GCA_964345495.1 uncultured Bacteroidales bacterium
GACTTATTTATACAGGAGATTAAAAATCAGCCGAATTAAAAAAATCTGCCAATTTGTCTACAATAGTATCTACTCCTTTTTGTAGATGTTTAGATACCATCGCGTCCATGAGTGGGTTTAACTTTGCTTTCAGGGTTATTCTGACTCTTGTATCATTTTCTTCAATTTGCTTGAGCTGAATCCATAAATTGAAGTCAAAGAGCCTTTCTTTATAACTGCTTAGTTTTATAAGTTTATTCGGTTCTTTTTCAATAATCTTCATCCCTGCTTTACCAAATCCATCAATAGTAAATTCGCATTCATTTTCTTCTGCATACCAGTTTTTAATTTTGTCTTCAGGTATAATTGAATTCAGATTTCTGAAATCAGACAGATAGTTATACACTTCTTCTTCACTTCTGTTGATCTTTCCGATTTTACTTACTATTTCTTTCATTGTCTACCTGTTTATTTTTTCGGGATGTTTTTTACTGCCTCCAGTTTGCCGGATCTTTTCGCCATTCTGTCAGGCTGCTGATATCCTCTTTTTTTAAGTAGCCTTCTTTTACGGCAATATCAATCATGGTTTCATAATCCGTCAGGGTTTGAACCGGGCAATCAGCTTTTTTGAAATTATCCGTGGCAGTTTGAAATCCATAGGAAAAGATTGCATTCATTCCTAACACTTCAGCGCCTGCCTCTCTTAAGGCATTTACTGCATTTAAGCTGCTTTTTCCTGTTGATATGAGGTCTTCAATAACTACCACTTTTTGTCCTTGTTTTAGATCGCCTTCAATCATATTTTCCAGGCCATGGCCTTTTGATTTAGAGCGAACGTAGACGAATGGTAAATTAAGTTCTTCTGCTGTAAGTGCCCCTATTGCTATGGCTCCGGTTGCAACCCCGGCAATCGTCTCTGCTTGAGGATACTGTTTTTTTATAGAATCAGCAAAACTTTCCTTGAGGAATTTTCGTATCCCCGGGTAAGATAAAGTTCTTCGGTTGTCGCAGTATATTGGCGACTTCCAACCCGAGGACCATAAAAATGGATTTGTAGGATTGAATATAATTGCATTAATTTGCAATAAATTTTTGGCTGTTAGTTGTTCTAAATTCTCCATAATACCGATGTATAAAGTTTATTTCGACCACAGAACGATTTTTTTAACCACTCAATTTGATAAATATTATAAAAAGTATGACGGGCTTTTTGTTAAATATTTAAATGAAATTCAACTAGCCTATGTCATGGAACTTTTCAGAAATATCAAAGAAATAAAAAATGTTTTTATTATTCATCATGACATTGAAAAGATTTTTGAGGAGCTTAAAACTTTTTTTAATCTGGTTGAAGCAGCGGGTGGATTGGTTTATAATTCCAAAGGGCAGGTATTGATGATAAAACGACGCGGTAAGTGGGATTTGCCTAAGGGAAAAAAGGAGGAAGGAGAAAATCCTGATAAATGTGCGATTCGTGAGGTGGAGGAAGAATGTTCGATAGATTCATTAGAGCTTAATGATTTACTTCATATTACTTATCATTCATATAATCAGGAAGGATCAATGATCCTGAAAAAAACATATTGGTATAAGATGTTCCATGAGGGGGAGGGGAACCTTTCACCTCAGACCGAAGAAGATATTACTGAAGTGAAATGGGTGGATCCGGAAGCGCTTCCTGAAAAACTCCAAAACACTTATCCTTCAATTGTAGATGTTTTTCGGGCAGATGAGCTTTATTAAGTCTGTTTCAGCTAAGTGAGTTGATTGGTTAAATTCGGTTTGGGAAGTTAAGTCTTTGAGGCAATTGTTATATTGTT
>CAYFRV010000492.1:0-1776 GCA_964345495.1 uncultured Bacteroidales bacterium
CGATCGCAGGGATGAATTAACCGGTTTTACTCCGGCCTATGATCTTTTGTCCACAAGACTTGTCATCCCGGAAAAAGATGATCTGGAGGAAATGGCTTTGATGCTTAATGGAAGAAAAAGAAAGTTTACCTTGGACAATTTCATAAATTTTGGAACATCACTCGGATTAAACGAAAAACAAATCGAAAATGCCTTGGGAAAATTCCGTAAACATATACATCATGCACTGGAATTTGTTGATACCGGTTTTCTGTCAGAAAGCAAAACAAAAGAATTCAAGGAATTGATCAGAAGCAGGGCGAAACGATTGAAATTAATAACAAATGAATAGAAAGCAGTTGCTAATTATACCCTAAAAGGTATAGTTTATTTAAAAAAATCTTATTTTATACCCAAGGAGGTATAATAGTATTCAAAACTGAATAAAAAGTAATGTAATACAAATCTTGTAAATTCTTTAAAAAATGATTAAATCAAAATACCCTGTAAATTATAATAGTCCGGCAATAGATGATTTGTTTGATGATACAAACGAAAACGAATATAGAAAAACAGAAAAACGAATGTTGCTGGCCACAAGAATTGATGAAGCAAAGAAAACAAAAGGATGGACAAATAAAGATCTGGCAATAGCCCTTGGTTTAAAAGAAACTCAGATTTCTGAATTTCTAAGTGGCACGCATAATTTCACTACCAATACACTTTCTGATCTGGAAGAACTATTGAATATCAAATTGTTGCACCTGTAATCTTACTTTTCGACACCGCTAACTTTAATTCTAGCTTCGAAGCGTTGTTTTAACATGCAAAAGAATAATAAAAATCATTTGATTATTTTCCTTAAATTTGTTAAACAAGACAATTTATAAAGACTGAAGAATGACAGAAAGCAACAAGGATATCAGGTGGAAACAACGTTTGGCGAATTATAAAAAAGCATTGGCCCAACTGGGTGAATTCGTAAACAAGGCTGAGTTATCAAAGCTTGAAGAAATAGGTCTGATTAAAGCTTTCGAATTCACTTTTGAACTCGCCTGGAACGTAATAAAAGATTTCTACCAATACCAGGGAATTACCGAAATTCAGGGCAGCAGGGATGCATTTCGGACAGCTTTTAAGCAGGGCCTCATTGAAGACGGAGAAACCTGGATGAGCATGATCGAAAGCCGCATTCAAACAAACAATGCGTATAATGAATCAGTAGCCGGCGATATTGCCAGAGATATAATAAACTCCTACTATCACAGGTTTAAAAAACTGGAGACTAAACTTGAAAAACTGGCACAGGATAATAATTAGGTAATGGAAACAATTCAATACGGACTAAAAGAAAACATAATTCAGCGAATCAAAAATATCTTTGCTTCTCATCCCGAAGTTGAAGAAGCGATCATCTATGGTTCCAGGGCAAAAGGGAATTTTTCCAATGGTTCTGATATAGACTTTGTCCTAAAAGGAAAAGAACTGAACCAGGCAATTCTCAGCAAAATCCGCTGGCAGCTCGATGATCTCCTACTCCCCTACACCATTGACATTGCCATCTATCACAAAATTGATAATCCCGAACTTATTGAACATATAAACCGGGTTGGTATGGTTTTTTATAAAAATCATAAATGAAAACGCTCAATTTTTTACAACACATTTACAATTTCAACCCTATCACACAGACCGTAAACATCTAAAAACAAGGCCACTACCCTATCCTATTAACTTTCTGTATTGGGATTTGAGACTGGATGAAACCTCTGGTCGAACTCCGCTGATGTTCGTTAG
>CAYFRV010000493.1:0-1762 GCA_964345495.1 uncultured Bacteroidales bacterium
TTTTTATAGGTGCGTGAGATGGGTAATTCATTTTTTTCGAGAAAAACGGATTCTGCATCGAACGACCTGATTTTATCAATGGCAACTAAAAAGGACCTGTGAATTCTTAAAAAACCACATCCGTTTAATAAATCTTCCAAATTTGATAAGGAATCGTGGGTGACGATTGATCCATCTGAACAAACTATTTTAACGTAATCTTTCAGGCTTTCAATATATTGAATCTTCTTAACATCTACTTTATAGGTTTTCCGATCAGCTTTTACATTCAGGAATTTTACTGCTGCATCTTTTAAGTCATTCTGAACGCCGACGGGTTTGCTGGTTTTTTCGTAGAACCTATTAATGGCCGAAACAAACCGGTCGAACGAAATGGGTTTTAATAAGTAATCAATTGCATCCAAATCAAAAGCCTCGACAGCGTAATTCCGGTATGCAGTAGTAAAAATTACACCAGGAATATTTTTCAGCATCTGTAAAAAGGAGATTCCGTCAATTTCAGGCATTTCAATATCAAGGAAAATCAAATCTACCTGTTTTGTGCGTAAACTAGCCATAGCTTGCAGGGCATTTTCGCATTCATCTGCAACTTCAAGTTCAGGCATCTTTTCTATATATACCTTTATGGCTTCGCGAGCCAGTGGCTCATCATCTACAATAAGACATCTGTTCATTGGCAATTACGGATTTATTGGGATAGATAAAAATACATCATAATGGTTGATTTTCTCAGAAATATCTAATTTATAACGATCATGATAAAGTAATTCCAGGCGCTTCTTTACATTCATTAAACCGATTCCGCCGCTGTTTCTTTTTGCCGTGTGTTGACTTTTGCTATTTGATACTACGATATCCAACATCTGATTATTCTCATCTATAGAGATATTCATCCAGGACTTATTCATCGATTTTGCAACACCATGTTTAAAAGCGTTCTCAACGAAAGGAATTATTAACATCGGTGGAATTTGAATGTCTTTTGATTTAAAACTGGAGGTAAAGTTTAGATCAACCCTGTTTGTAAATCTGATTTTTTCCAGTTCAATATAGTTTTCAATTATTTGAATTTCATTAGCAATAGGGATCTTTGGGGTATTAATTCTATAAAGTATGTAATCCAATATATCTGAAAGCTTCATCACCGTATTTGCTGTTTGACCTGATTTTTTTATTGCCAATACATATATGCTATTCAGCGTATTAAATAAAAAATGCGGATTAATTTGCGTTTTCAGCATTTGCAGTTCTGCCTCTACTTTTTCCTTCTGTACTTTTTGTTCATTATAATCTTTCTCACTCCACAGTTTATAGAGCTTTATGGCGATGGCTATAAACACGACAAAGAACATGTTAAAAAAGAGCATCATTACATCAATCATTTCAGGAAATAATTTGTACTCGGCATATAGCAGTTTCACCACCAAGAGCAAGGTTAACAGTAGCTGAATGTAGAAAAACATAACAATGGCCACAAAAGCAAATGCTATGAATTTTTTCCGTTTGTTCTCTAAAAGAATTTTTGGAATTAAGTAATAATTAAACGTATAAACAGTAACTATTGCAGCAAATAAGTTAATCAATGATGCTCCAATTGTATAGATATTCACCTCGCTATATCTTTGATAGTAAAAGATGAAAAAAAACCATGCACAAACCCAAAACACAATATGAATGGTGATTCTGACTATTTTATTTCGTGGAATAAACATCATTTTTCTGCAAAGATCTGCAATATCATAATTTAATGAAGTAAATTTAG
>CAYFRV010000494.1:0-1759 GCA_964345495.1 uncultured Bacteroidales bacterium
GTGTTCCATTCTATCTAATTTAATCCAAATTTAAATATATTTGTGTTTCTTTTTCACGTTATTATAAAGAATTCATTTTATTTATGAGTAAAGAAACCACCAAACCATATAAATATCGTGCATTTGGATTGAATATCCAATCTGAGTTTGATATTCCTGAATTTATAGAAGGCTCTTTTGATGAACCCCAGGTAACCATAAAGTTCGGGGACATTCCTTCGCATCTGGAGGAGCCGGAAAAAAAAGGAGTGCGCTATCAGCTCAGGGAGAATGAATTTTTACTCTGGCTGGATAACATAGCCGGGTATTATGTACAAAACGGCACAACAATCAGCATTCAGAAAGCCGACGAGAGCACGATGAAAGAAGTAAGGCTGTTCATGACCGGGCTTATCTTTTCTGCTCTGCTCCAGCAGCGGGGCATTTTTGCCTTGCACGGAAGCGCTGTTAAAAAAGGCAATGAAGCATTCCTGATTTGCGGAAATTCTGGTGCCGGTAAATCCACACTTACACGTGAATTTCTGAATGATGACTATCAATTGTTATCTGATGACATCAGTGTGGTCAGTGAACAAGACGGTACCATTTTTGTGCAGCCCGCTTTTCCGTTTATTAAATTATGGAAGGACTCCATGGAACACCTCGAAATGGACGAACTTTCAGGAGCGAAACTCAGGGAACAGATGGATAAATACGGCTTCAGCCTGAAAAATGAATTCTTCAGTGAAGCGCTGCCTGTAAACAACATTTTTATTCTTGCTCCGCACAACAAACCGGAATACAAAAGAGAACAGCTGAAAGGGATTGAAAAATTCAACACATTGAAGGACCACACCTATCGTTTTCAGTTTATTTCAAATACAACAAGGCCTTTTCATTTTGAACTGATTAATAAGATAGCAGCGCAGATCCCGGTGCACAGAATCACAAGGCCGCAGGCGCCTATAAACACTGCCGATTTAAAAGATGTCATTGAAGAGTTGCTGGAATAAAAGGAAAGTATGAAAAAAAATGACAAAAACATAGTGTGGCTTGCCTCTTATCCGAAATCCGGGAATACATGGTTTCGCGTGTTTCTGACCAATTTATTGCGGGAAAATTCGCAGCCGGCTCATATCAATGAACTAAAAGAAACGGGTATTGCCAGCGCGCGTAATCTTTTCGATGAAATTACAGGACTGCCTTCAGAAGATTTGACACACGAAGAAATGGATGCGCTAAGGCCAGAAGTTTATCAATGGATTGCAGCAGAAGCGGAAAATCTGGTTTTTAAAAAAGTACACGATGCTTACACTTTCCTCCCGGATGGCAGTCCACTTTTCCCCCCGGAAGCCTCGCATTCGGTGATTTATTTTATCAGGGACCCGCTGGACGTGGCAGTGTCTTTTGCTCATCACAGTGCGAAAAAGCCGGAGAAAATGATCGAAACGCTCAACAACCCGAATTTTTCATTTTGCGGCAAGCGGCACAGGTTTTACAATCAGTTGCGGCAGAAACTCGGCACCTGGTCGCAGCATGTAAAAAGCTGGGTGGATCAGGGCAATATTCCGGTGCATGTCATGCGTTATGAAGATATGAAAGAAGATGCGTTTCAAACTTTTAAATCAGCGGTACGTTTTTTGAAGTTGAATAAATCGGATGAAGAAATTAAAAAGGCAATTGAATTAAGCGATTTGTCTGTTTTGCAAGAGCAGGAACGAAAGAAAGGTTTTCGGGAAAAATCGATTAAAGCGGAATCCTTTTTCAGAAAAGGAAGCAT
>CAYFRV010000495.1:0-1758 GCA_964345495.1 uncultured Bacteroidales bacterium
CGCAAATTCGCCTTGCCGCCCCTTCCCTTTTCTTAAAGTCGTTTCGTAGAAAATGTTCCCCGTGGAACATCCTTGTAAAATGCCCTGATATTTGCGGATAGTAACTTAGGCGCTGCGTTTTTTCCTGAAAACAATGTTCCAGAAAGCTATCCAGAAATATTTCCAGTCGGTAAGCAGAGGATGCTTGTCATACGCATCCATGTATTTTATTTCGGAAATTTGGATTTCATCAAGTGTTTCCGGAAGATCGACATAATAGGGCGGAATTAGCCCGGGTTTGTATTTTATCCGTCGCTGTTGAACCTCATCATAGTATAAGTTGAAATAATGCCTGCTTAGAGGCCTGATACCTATTAATTTCATATCCCCTTTTAAAAGGTTGATTAGCATAGGCAATTCATCAATCCAGAATTTGCGGAATATTTTCCCGAGTGTGGTTATTCGGAAGTCGTTATTGAACTTACCACCGTTTTTCAGATTGTATTTTTCGTACACAAAGTCCTGGATGTATTCTGCGAAAGGATGCATGGTACGAAATTTATAGACATATACAATTTTTCCGTGCTTCCCTATTCTTGGCAGTTTAATGAATGGCCCATAGGTTGGGTTTTCGTCATAGGCCGGGGCTTTCTCCTTTTCAGCAGCGAAATAAAAATGCCCGTTGATGTTTTTTCCTTCGGTGAGTTTGAATCCGCATGAATATAGCCTGCCGATAGTTTCCGCTTTTGATATAACGCGGTTTTCGCCACGGGTTACCAGAAAATAGATACGCTTTGTCAGGGCAAACTTTGGAAAAACACGTTTTACAATAAAATCCAGCGTATAGTAAATGTAATTGAGAATAGGAGGAAATTTTCTAAGAATGCGGGCTTTTCGTTGATTTTTTGTTTCTACACAACCAATGAGGCATCCCCCTTTCGGGATTTTTTCATTTACAGCTTCAAAGAATTTATTTACAAACCGGATGTCATTGATGCGTCTTAAATTGATAATATTTCTGTAGTATTGAGCCGGCAACCTTTTTATGTTGAAGATGGTTGTGGTGGAGAACATAATGTAATCGCCCCGGTCAATATCAATATTTTGGTCAATGAATTGATAGGCTTTTTCTCCGGCTTCTTCTATTAAAATTTCGTCAATTTTTTTACCGGATTTAATGCTTTTTTCATCAAGGGTGGCTTCTTCTGTTCCGGTATTCGTTTGAAATGGGCGAATAATATTTTGGTAGCGGGTTCTGGTATAATTTTTTAAGTCGGCAGTCTTGGCATGTTTTATATAGAAATGAAAATAACCAAAGATCATTTCAAAGAACGTGGCAATGGCGATGGTCCCGAAAACAACAAACCGGGAGTACTGTAAATCCCGGAAAGTGTACATAAATAAGGCTGCCAGGGCCAGCACAACGATATTGGTTTTTATGATGTTCCAGTAGAGCTGGTTTAACGAGTTGAAGCGTTTGATGTCGAATTTATTCGAAAAAGCGGACAAAGTGAACCATAATGCAATGAATGCCAGGAAGGCAATTGAGTATTTTATAAAATAATGTTCCGGGTTGCTGGTGGGTTTTAAAAGGACGGAAAGAAAAAATGCGCCTGTTACAAAAAGAAGGTCTATTCCCAGAATGGATATTTTAGTACGTTTCTTCATGCGTCTTTACTCTGTTCTTTTCTTCATTTTATAAAATAATCGTGAAGGTATTAAATTTTATACGATGAACCACGAAAATTGTTGAGTTATTTTTTGGTAATTTTAAAGTTA
>CAYFRV010000496.1:0-1752 GCA_964345495.1 uncultured Bacteroidales bacterium
GGCAAAATCTGGGCAGAAAGCAAACCCGGAGAAGGTTCTGAGTTTTTCATCAGTTTACCTCGTTATAAAACTTCAAAAGAATAATGTTCCTGCCACTTCAAAAATAACTTATTACCAACTTTTTATTATTGATTTTTATAGATAAATCAATATTGAATACTTATCTTTGGGCAAATTTAATACACCTCCTCCAATAACAATTCCTTAACTATTAACTTAAAACCAATCCCACGAATAATGCAATTTAAAGAACTTGAAATTATAGAACCGATATTAAAGGCTCTAAAAGACCAAAAATACACTGAACCAACAACAATACAAGAAAGAACAATTCCCCTGATATTAAACAGAAAAGATGTTATGGGCAATGCTCAAACCGGAACTGGCAAAACTGCAGCATTTGCAATTCCAATTCTTCAACATCTTCACAAGAAAAGCAGTCAGAATAACAATTTCCGCAAAACAAAAGCACTCATTATAACCCCTACCCGTGAATTAGCCATTCAGATTGGAGAAAGCTTTTCTACGTATGGAAAATATACCAGAATAAAAAACACTGTTATTTTTGGCGGAGTGAATCAAAGTAAGCAAACGGAAGCCCTTCGTAGAGGTGTAGATATTCTCGTGGCAACTCCCGGAAGATTACTCGATTTGATGAACCAAGGTTTTATTAAGTTGAACGATATTGAGTATTTCGTGCTGGACGAAGCTGACCGGATGCTCGATATGGGATTTATTCATGACATACGAAAGATTATAACAGAATTGCCTGCTAAACGTCAGTCCTTGTTCTTTTCTGCAACATTGCCAAAAAATATTGTGGAGTTATCAAAAAAAATCCTGAAGAATCCAATAAAAGTAGAAATAAGCCCAGTTTCCCCAGCTGCAGAAACTGTTGAACAATACCTTTATTTCACAAATAAATCAAAAAAGAAAGATTTACTTCTTCATATACTTGAGGATCATAAAATTGAACAAGCGTTGTTGTTCTCAAGAACAAAACATGGCGCTGACAGAATTGCACGGAACCTAAAAAACCAAAATATCAAAACAGCAGCTATACATGGAGACAAAGCCCAAAATCAAAGGCAAAAATCATTAAAACAATTTAAAGATGGGACTATCAGGGTATTAGTAGCAACTGATATTGCGGCAAGAGGCATAGATATTGATAACCTAAAATATGTAATTAATTATGATCTCCCAAATATAGCTGAAACATATATTCATAGAATCGGCAGATCCGGAAGAGCAGGTGAAAAAGGAAACGCTATTTCGATTTGCGAGCCTGAAGAAAATGCATACATAAAAGACATTGAAAAACTAATAAACAAGAAAATCAAACTTATCAGGGATAATCCATATCCACAAACAGAAAAGCCAATGACCGAAAAGGAAAAAAAGGCGTTCGAAAAGGAGAAACAAAGAAAAAAACAAGAATTCTTCGCTGCGAGAAAGAAAAATCGCAGATAATCTTTAACAAATAAAAGTTCAAGAGGAAAAAAACGCATATCTAAAACGACTTGTGTCTCAGCAAAAGGTAAAATAGTGTTCTTTTCAGAGCTGGAAAGACCTAGCTCACATAGCGAAAATTTCTATGAGTTATCATTTTTTAGCAATATTATAAACTCCCTGTATATTTTTCTTTAAATTTGATAATCAGATAGAATGCTAAAAAAGAATTAAAGTACCCCCCAATGAAAGAAAAAGACGATTTAAAAATAGCTGTTCTTATTGATGCTGATAATGTTC
>CAYFRV010000497.1:0-1745 GCA_964345495.1 uncultured Bacteroidales bacterium
AAAATGCAAAAGAAGTTTTATATAGAGACATACGGATGCCAGATGAATGTAGCGGACAGCGAAGTGGTTTCTTCCATCATGGCAGAAAGTGGTTACGGGCGGACCGAAAAAATGGGAGAAGCGGATTTAATACTGGTAAATACATGCTCTATAAGAGAAAACGCAGAGCAAAGAATTTGGGGCAGGCTGGATGTGTTCAAACAAATCAAAAAACAGCATCCCGAAGTTAAAGTAGGAGTTATCGGATGCATGGCGGAACGATTGAAGGAAAAACTCATCGAAAAAGAAAAAAGCGTAGACCTGGTAATCGGCCCGGATGCATACAGGGCGCTGCCCAAATTGATAGAAACAGTAGATTCAGGACAAAAAGGCATTAACACTTTATTGTCAAAAGAAGAAACCTATGGGGATATCGCTCCTGTCAGGGCAGATAAAAATCAAATATCAGCATTTATCTCTATAATGCGCGGATGCAACAACATGTGTTCCTATTGCATCGTGCCTTACGTAAGAGGAAGAGAAAGAAGCCGCGACCCACAGACTATCATAAGGGAAGCCACGGAACTGTCTGAACAAGGTTTCAAAGAAATCACCCTGTTAGGTCAGAACGTAGATTCTTATTCATGGAAAAAATCCGATGGCACCACCATGCCATTTGCAGAACTCCTGGAGCAAACTGCCCGGATTAATCCAAATTTACGCATTCGTTTTGCTACTTCTCATCCAAAAGATTTATCGGATGAAGTACTCAAGGTTATTTCAAAACACAACAATATCTGCAGGCACATTCATTTACCCGTGCAATCGGGAAGCTCAGACATTCTTAAAAAGATGAACAGAGGTTACACAAGAGAATGGTACATGAATCGTATCGACGCCATTAGAAAATATCTTCCCGAAGCAGAAATTACTACGGATATTATGACCGGTTTCAGCGATGAAACAGAGAAAGACCACGAGGAGACTTTGTCGCTCATGAAATATGCAAATTACGATTTTGCTTACATGTTTAAATATTCTGAAAGACCAGGCACCAAAGCTGCAAGAAGAATGGAAGACAACGTACCTGAAGAAACAAAGAAGAAACGGTTGAGTGAGATAATTGAGCTGCAAAACAGTATTTCTTCAGAAAACAAGCAAAAAGCGATTGGACAAACTTATACGGTGCTAATAGAAAACACGTCTAAAAAGTCTGAAAATGAATTTTCGGGACGAAATTCACAGAACCAGGTAGTTGTATTTCCCAAAAACGGAGAAAAAACAGGTGAGTTTGTTGACGTGAAAATTGTCGATGCAACCCCGGCAACTTTAATCGGAAAAAAAGTAAATTAAAAACATAAAACTTTTTATCATGAGTGAAATGATCAATGAATTCAGGGAATATCGTGAAAAAATGAATAAAAAAATGCTTGATACCGACAACAAGGTTCTCAAGCGAATCATCAATCTGGACACAAATTCCTACCTTGAAGGAGCACTTTCTTCAAGAACTAAAGAAATGCTGGGACTTGTTTCTTCTATGGTTTTACGATGCGACGATTGCATACGTTACCACTTAGATCAATGTTATGAGCAGGGAATAACCAATGAAGAAATGTACGAAATCTTTTCTATAGCAAATCTTGTGGGAGGTACTATTGTAATTCCTCATACAAGAAGAGCGCTGGAATACTGGGAAGAATTAAACAAGTAATTATAGAATAGAGTTAAAGATTAAAATTACCATCAGTTTTTTTATAAGTAGT
>CAYFRV010000498.1:0-1743 GCA_964345495.1 uncultured Bacteroidales bacterium
TCATCATTTGTTTCTTTTTCGCATGAAGCCAATACGACTAATGCGGCTGCTAATAAAAAAGTTGTTTTCTTCATTTGTTTAAAATTTAATTGTTTATGATAATTATCTAAATTTATATCGTAATCCAACCATATATTGTCTGCCCGGATTAGTAAAATACATATCTTTGAAATTGAATATATTATCGTATTTCAGTGTTAATTCCAGCAAGTGTGCATTAATCCTAACCGGCTTTATAAATGTTGCTTTCCAAATATTATAAGGTTTTGAAGATTCATCAACAATCACATCGTTCCCGTTTACATCTGTTTCAATGTATTTATTTAATATGGGTGATGTTATGCGTGCCGTGAACTGGAGAGAGAAAGGGCTTTCCTCTATTTTTCCATTCCACAATAATGAAAAGGTAGAACTATGTTTAACGTTGCTTGTGAGTTGTAAACCGGTGCTGTTATCCTTTGCGTCTGTATAGCTGTAAGTGCTTTTTAAAACAAATTGTTTAAGAAATACATAGGATATGTTGAAATCAATCCCTTGTAAAGTAGAGCTGCTTATATTGTTGTAATACCTGTCGGGTTGTCCCAATTCGCTTAGTATTCTGTAAGTGGTTATTTTATTGTTTATTTGGTTGTGATAAGCCGAAACTGACATATTCAATGTGCCTTTTGTGTATTCAGCCGATAATGAATTATATAATCCCTTTTCAGGAACCAAATCAGGATTGCCATAAACCCAAAATGAACCATTGTGATTAAAATTGTAATAGAGTTCTTTTAAAGCTGGCGTTCTGAAGGCTGTTCCTATTCCTCCGCGGAATACAAAACCGCCTGTTTTATACATGAGCGATAGTTTGGGTGAAAAGGCAGAACCAAATTGCTCGTTGTAAGTGTAGCGGGTGCCCAATACAGCATCAAAATCTTTTAAAAAAGTGTACTGCAATTGCAGAAATGCATTGCCGTCGCTCACATTTTTTATAGCCGGCTCAGGTCCCAGTATTTTTGAACTATCAGTTGATATTTCTTCAAAATTGTATTCAATCCCCCCAACTGCTTCCCATTTTTTTCCTGATGCATAGGTGTTAACAATGCGAGTTGAAATATATGTAATGTCGTTTTGTTTTTGCAATAAGTCATCTTTTCGCTCTAATACATCATATTTAAAGAACTTATCGTAGTTCAGACTTGCCTCCAGGTTATTTCGCTTGTCTTTGGATAAGACAGTTGTATTTCCTCCCACAGTCAGTTTTCTTTCCAGTCTGTGTTTGGTATTCATAGTTCCATGAAAATTAAAGATTTCATGCTGGAAAAGCCTCCCGTTAAAGTTTGTTTTAACACGTTCCGAGGGTTCAAAACCAATTTTCAAATCTGATCCATAATCGGTATGAGGTTTAGCCATAGCTCCACCCTCTATATCATAACCATCGGTACTGTTTCTGAAAATGTTCGCACCCATAGTTACTTTGTCAAGATTACTTCCCATGTTCAACTGTAATTTATTGGTATTGTAACTCTGAAAGCTTGTATTTAAACCCCCTTCGAATTTGTGCACGGGCTGTTTAGTGATAATATTTATAACAGCGCCCACGGCATTCGAACCATAAAGTGCCGAGGCAGCGCCATTTACCACCTCAATGCGCTCAATGGAATTAAAATCTATCTGGTCAAGATTTATATTACCACCGGAGCCTTCAGAAACCAGCCTTTCTCCATCTACAAGGAAAAGGATGTACCTGGAATTGAGCCC
>CAYFRV010000499.1:0-1705 GCA_964345495.1 uncultured Bacteroidales bacterium
AACGCATAGCGCCGGACTTGAACCTATCGGATATTTATTTGGCAACAGCCCGAAAGAAAATAAAAGCAATAATTGATTAAAAGTAGTTAATATAGATTCTGTAAGGCTCATGGATTATTTTCCGGCTATGGGAAAAGTTCATGAAAATAAAAATTGGCCATTTACCATACACCATGCTGCGCCTTTAAAAAATCATTGCAGTGCTTTTCTTTTGTTCTTTTGTTCTTCAGTTAATTAGACGTTTCAGAACTATTTAAAATTATAACTATGAATTTGTTACAGGATTGTGTGATGATTTATAACACCAAAAGCAATCAAAATTATCCAAAAACGAGGTTATAAAATTAATGAGATTTAAATTAAAAACTGAAAAATCATTTAATTGGTCAAATGCAAATTCCTTAAAATCATTAATTCATCTTTTATATGCCGCATATCCCCGCTGCTGATTGCCTACTGCTGACTCATAAGAATAATGATGTGAATTTTCAAATTTACCTCTACTTCTGAATTTGCCTAATTAGACCATTCTGAAACTTTAGTTACTTTGAATTATTAACCAGCAAAGTAATTATCTGAGCTATCAATTCAAATAAAAAAATATTATAAATTTGCACGCTCACAAAATGAAAAAAATGAAGAACAAAAGAATTTTACTGCATGGGCTTTTTATTATTCTGATCATAAGCTCATGTGCAACGCAAAAGCTTACAGAAGAAGGTAAAACTGCTTATCAGGCAGATAATTATGAAGCTGCACTTAATGCATGGGACCAGGTTATTGAAAAACAGGAAAACAGAGGCAATAAAGCTGAAGCTACCATATATTACAAAGCGGGACTGGCTGCAAAAAAAATGGGACAAACCAGTAAGGCCAGGAAGTATCTTGAGACAGCAGAAAATATGGAGTTTTCATCCCCCGAACTATATGTTGCACTATCAGAAATCTATAAAACCATCGATAATTTATCCAAAGAGATCATTGCACTGGAAGATTATCATGAAAAATATCCACAGGGAGATAAAATTGATACCATAACAATTCGCTTATTTGAAACCTACGTGCAAAGCGAAAACTGGGAACCGGCAGTTAAAATATGGCCGGAAATTGATGAGCAGACTCAAAACGATGTTGATCTGCTCACGAAATATCTGACTGTAAATAAAAACCTGGAAAAGGAAAAGGAAAAAGTAAGTAGAAAACTGGCTGATAAAATATTAAAACAGGAACCAAAGAATATAACAGCACTTGAATGGTACGGGAAATATTATTTCTGGAAGGCAGAAAACCTTTATGTAAAAGAAATGACGGCATATAAAAACAACAGAACCACCAGCCAGTACAAAAAAGTGCTTAAAGCGCTGGATGAAGTTTACCCAACCTTCGAAAAAGCACGTAACGTCTTCTTAAAATTATACAAGCTTGACCCGAAGCCAAAATACGCAGATTTCCTGGGAAAAATTTACACAAGACTGGGTGAAGAAAAAAAGGCTCAATATTATAATAATAAAACTAAATAGTTCACAAGTAATAATAATTAAAGCAAAGTTATTAAAATTATATCAAGCAATCGATTTTGCTCTTTTATTAAATTGAATTAACTATCGTAAATGAGAAAAGTCAACCAGGAAATTAAGGACAAAGCTACAATTGAAGAAATACTATCTAACTCCGAAATTTGCCGGCTGGGATTTATAGACAAAGA
>CAYFRV010000500.1:0-1702 GCA_964345495.1 uncultured Bacteroidales bacterium
ATAAGTAGCAGTTAAAGCGTGGAAGAGCGGAATTGCAAATTCCGCTCAGCAGGGAGAAGGAAGACGTTCGATGAAGTGGTGAGCTATAATAATTACAAATAGGTTTATGAGAAAATTTAGAATTTGGTTGATTGTATTTGCAAGTATTTTGTTAATAGTACACTTAATAATGATAGATTATCACAATATGAGCTGGTCACAGAATGATGGTAGTTATATTGGTATATTTTCCATGATTTGTATAATTATTAGTATGATCCTATCAAATCGATATGACGAAAAGCGAAACAACCAAAAAAAATAGAACGCACCCGGCTGGCAGGAATGATGCAGATGCAACAGATGTCTGCGGATTTTTGGTGTTTCTATTCAAAATTACCCAAAACCGGGGATACAAAATTATTGATATCTAAATTAAGAACTGAAGAATGATTTGGTTGGTCAAATGCGAATTTCTTTATTTATCAATCTCCACGGATAAATAAAAAATATAAATCTGTATTCATTGATTTTACTGATATTACAAAGGATTGACATGGATTTATATTAACTCCAATTCAGAATGATTCTGATAATTATTGCGAAATCATTAATATTGCAGAAAGGATAAATTATGCCGCAAATACAGCAAAATATATCTTTAAAACCCTACACCACTTTCGGCATTGATGTGGAGGCTTTTTACTTTTGTGATTGTCAGTCAGAAAATGATCTAATAGAAATACTCAATACCTCAAAATATAAACAACTAAACAAATTGGTACTCGGAGGCGGAAGCAATGTATTGTTTACCAAAGATTTTAATGGATTAATAATTCTAAATTCAATTAAAGGAAAAGAAAAAGTTCATGAAGATGAGAATAAAATAACCTTGCGTGTTGGAGCTGGCGAAGACTGGGACGAACTAGTTGAATATACAGTAAAAAATGATTGGGCCGGCCTTGAAAACCTTTCCTATATCCCCGGAAAGGTAGGTGCCAGTCCCATTCAAAACATCGGTGCTTATGGCGAGGAAGTGAAAAATACCATCCGTGATGTTGAAACGATCGATCTTCATACGCTGAAAAAAGCAAACTACAAGAATGAAGATTGCCAGTTCGGATACAGAAGCAGCATTTTTAAACATGAATTAAAAGGCAAAAGAATTATTACTCATGTGACCTTTACGCTTAATAAACAACATATTTTCAACCTGGATTATGGTATACTGGTGGAAACGGTAAATAAAAAAGGAAAAGCTACCTTGCAGAACATTCGCAATTCAATTATTGAAATTAGAAAGAGCAAACTCCCTGAACCTGAAGAATTAGGAAGCGCAGGAAGCTTTTTTAAAAATCCGGTGATAGGAGCCGACCGGTATAACCAACTACAGCAAAATTTTCCAAATATTCCTGCTTATCAGCTCAGTGAAAATGAATTTAAAGTACCGGCCGGCTGGCTCATTGATCAACTCGGCTGGAAAGGATACAGGGAAGGCGATGCAGGTGTTCATACCCAACAAGCTCTTGTTCTGGTAAATTACGGGAATGCCAGTGGCCGGCAAATCTATAACCTAAGTCAGAAAATCATTCAATCCGTAAAAGAAGCATACGGTATTCAACTGGAACATGAGGTGAATGTAGTTTGATTATAGATGGTAGATGGTAGATCATCAAACATCGATCATCTACCATCTATTATCTATAAACCCCAAATCCTTCTT
>CAYFRV010000501.1:0-1691 GCA_964345495.1 uncultured Bacteroidales bacterium
CAAGGAACACTTCTCTTCCGTGCTTATCGTAAGCCATGGCTTGTGCTTTTCTTTTCCGGAAATCTTCAATTTGTTCCTTATCATCACTTTCTATCCAGCACGCTTTATACATTGGCAGGTTTTCATATCTGCAGGAAGCGCCATATTCATTTTTCAGCCGAAACTGAATTACATCAAGCTGAAGTTGACCAACGGTACCTATAATTTTTCTTCCATTCGTCATGCCAGTAAACAACTGGGCGACCCCTTCATCCATTAATTGGTCAATGCCCTTATCCAACTGTTTGTATTTCATTGGATCGGCATTTTCTACATAGCGGAACATCTCGGGTGAAAAACTTGGTAGTCCTTTAAAATGAATTTGTTCTCCTTCTGTCATTGTATCACCTATTTTAAACGTTCCGGTATCATGTATCCCGACAATATCCCCGGGATAGGCTTCATCAATGACTGATTTTTTCGCCGCCATGAAAGACGTCGGGCTGGAAAATTTCATCTTTTTCCCAAGCCTCACATGATAATAATTGGTATTGCGCTGAAAAACGCCGGAGCAGATCTTCACAAAGGCCAAACGATCTCTGTGGTTTGGATCCATGTTGGCGTGAATTTTAAAAACAAATCCTGTGAATTTCTTCTCCTTTGGTTCGACATATCTTTCTTCGGCTTCTACAGGCCTTGGTTCTGGTGAAATATCAAGAAAACACTCCAATAGCTCTTTTACCCCAAAATTATTAAGTGCACTTCCAAAAAACACCGGAGCTAAATTCCCTTTTAGATACTCTTCATTATTAAAATCCGTGTAAACTCCCTGAATTAGTTCAGTCTCTTCCCGCAGGGTTGACGCAAAATCTTCACCGATATATTCATCCAGTTGTTTATTATTCAAATCATTAAATTCAATTGCGTCTTCAATTGTCTGCTTACTCTGTCCGCTGAAAAGGTTGAGTTTCTGTTCATATAGATTATAAACACCTTTAAATTTCGGGCCATCGCCAATAGGCCAGCTATAAGGACGTCCTGTTATTTCAAGCTCTTTTTCTATCTCATCCAGCAGATCAAAAGGATCGCGTGCCGGGCGGTCCATTTTATTTATAAAAACAATAACAGGAGTTTTCCGCATCCGGCAGACACTCATCAGTTTTTTTGTTTGTGGCTCAACTCCTTTCGCAGCGTCAATCACGATAATTACACTATCTACTGCAGTTAAAGTTCTATAGGTATCTTCGGCAAAATCCTGGTGACCCGGGGTGTCTAATATATTAATCTTTTTATCATTATATTCAAATCCCATTACAGATGTAGCGACGGAAATACCACGCTGTCGTTCTATTTCCATAAAATCCGAAGCAGCGGTCTTTTTTATTTTATTTGATTTCACCGCACCTGCTACATTAATTGCTCCGCCGAATAAGAGGAATTTCTCTGTCAAAGTTGTTTTTCCTGCATCGGGGTGACTAACAATTGCAAATGTTCTTCTTCTGTCTATCTCTTTATCTATACTCATAAACTATATATTCCTGTAATAAATCCTGGTTTTTTTAACGAAGGTGCAAAATTAGTATTTTATAAGCTAAGTTGGATTTTATATTTCAAAAATTCGCATAAAAACAATGTAAAAAGAAGAGACTCCCAATAAAGAAAGTCTCTTCTATGTTTTTATAACAAACTTTGTTTTTGGAGTAAGTTTCTAT
>CAYFRV010000502.1:0-1679 GCA_964345495.1 uncultured Bacteroidales bacterium
AGCTTTAGCGAAGGAGGAGCTCATCTTCTCACTACTCACACTCTCAATACCCATGGCGAAGGCCTTGTGAAATTTTTTACCGAAGACAATGAAAAAATTACCGGTTTTTTTGCCGATAAACTATTTTTATCAGTATATTTGACGATAAAAACACCATATTATGAACAGCGCCACCATTTCTGCTGATGTTATCTCCTACACTTCATTATCTGCAGAAGATAAGAACAAACTCAATGAGCATATTAAAGAATTGCTGGCTTTCCTTCAGGAAAAATTTAAAGATCAGCACTTCTTCGGAAGGCTAGTACAAGGCGATAATATTGAATGTGCTTTAAACTCACCTAAATATGCTTTGCGTATTGCCTTATTACTTAAAACATTCATCAAATCAATTGACTTAAAAACAAGTAAACACAAGACGTCACAGTTAAAATATTTTTTTGAGCACGGGATAAGACTTGCCGTGGCGGTGGCTCCATTAACAAAAATCGACCCGGAGAACGGAATCATTGATGGAGAAGCAATTTATCTTTCGGGAAGAACAATGAAAAAGCATTCAACATCAGATAAGCAAAAAATCGTAATCAAACAGACCATGTTCTTCCTGAGTACTGATGATAAATTACAAGAACAGATGGATGCCTTCTTCTCTTTACTGGACACCATTTTGTCAAAGTGCTCCGCAAAACAAAGTGAAGTCATTTTTTATAAGATGCTCAACATGAGCGAAAAAGAAATATCAAAAAAGCTAAAGAAATATCAGTCAACCATAAGTCAGCATTCAACTGCAGCCGGTTGGTTGTCAATTGAGAAAGCAATTAACTATTTTGAAAAAAATATAGTGTAATGGTATTAAATCTGATTTTACTACAACTCACCGCTCATCTGTTATCTGATTTTATCCTGCAGCCTCAGAACCTGAGCGATAAAAAGGGAGTTAAGATATTTTCGCGTTATCATCTATACCACGTTATAATCGTTGGTGCGCTCTCCTACCTGTGCTCTTTTGATGTTGGTTTCTGGAAAGCTGCACTGGTAATTGCGCTCCTTCATCTCTTGACAGATACCCTGAAAAGCTGGCTTTCAATAAAATATAGAGGCAAAAACTTTTTCTTTATTGACCAGTTTCTGCATATCGCTGCTTTAATTACGGTCACCATCTTTTATTCCAAATATTCCGGAGTTCATTTTGTAATCCCGATAGAAACCCAAATAGTAGCTATTGTTACAGGCTTCTTACTGTGTGCAAAACCAGCAAATATTATCATAAAAAACGCATTTGATGTGTTTTCAATTCAAATTCCGAAAGAAAATGGTGATGAACCGGCGGAAGACGATAGTTTACCTAATGCAGGAAAATTAATTGGAATAACGGAGCGTTTCCTGGGGTTAGCCTTAATTATTATTGGTCAATACGGGGCAGTTGGTTTGATTATAGCAGCCAAATCAATACTCCGCTTTAGTAACCCAAAAAAAAGTGAATACGTGTTGGTCGGTACATTGCTTAGTTTTGGAATAGCAATCTTTACTGGATTATTAATAAACATAATTACTTAACGGCCAATATACCGATAGTATTAATTTATCGGTTTTTTTGACGATAATTTAATTGATCATTTAAACCTTAATTAGGCAATAAGGTTCCTTTCCGGGGAGCTAACAAAAGCTACTAAGGTTTA
>CAYFRV010000503.1:0-1674 GCA_964345495.1 uncultured Bacteroidales bacterium
TTATAAAAATTATACTATAACTTTAATTAAAAGTGCAATTTATTGCTCTATTTTTGGTTAAAGTCAGAAAATTTTATATTTTTACAAATAAAAGAGCAATATTATGCACTTTGAGAATTTAATTAATACAATAAAAGAACGCAGAGAAAACCTGAAGGTTAACCAGGAAAATCTGGCAAAACTTTCAGGAGTTGGGTTAAGAACACTAAAGCAATTTGAAAGCGGTAAAGGTAACCCTACTTTACAGACTATTCAGAAAATAGCTGATGTATTAGGGTTGGAAGTTTGTTTAAAGGTTAAAACGGAAATAACAGATGAGAAAGGCAAAAATACTTTATAAGAACCAGGAAGCAGGCATGTTAATTCAGCATGATAATGGTTCTTTTACCTTTAAATATGATAATTCATGGATAAGTGATGAAACCAAACCTTCTATTAGTTTAACATTGCCAAAATCTCAACATGAATTTCATTCAGATTTTTTATTTCCTTTTTTTTATAATATGCTACCAGAGGGGTCAAATAAACAGATAGCTTGTAAGCTAAATAGGTTGGACTTAAACGATTATTTTGGTTTACTTCTTACAACGGCAAAGAATGATAATATCGGTGCAGTAAAAGTTGTTAAAATAGAATAATTGTATGATTTTAAATGAAATTAAATATTGTCCGGGAACTTTAGCTGAAGGTCATACAACTTATAGCAGAGCATGTCTGTCAAAAGTATTTAAAGGAAGAAAAGTGAGTCACATATTGCCTTATGATTCACCGGCTTTAAATTCAGAAACGGATGAACTATTTGATGAAAATCGTAAACGAATGTCAATTTCTGGTGTGCAAGAGAAAGTTTCAGTGTTACTTGATAAAAACAAATTACGGCTCATCAATGAAGGAGAGCAAGGAGAATATATTCTTAAACCTATTCCGGGTGCTGGAAAAAGTCCAGAGTGTATGCCTGCGAATGAACATTTAACGATGCAAATTGCAAAACAAGCTTATGGAATAGAAGCAGCTGAAAACGCACTAATATTTTTCAAGAATGGTTCTCCTGCATATATTACAAAAAGATTTGATTTAAAAGAAGACCATTCCCTGTCGGCCGGACAGGCTGGGAAATTAGCACAAGAGGATTTTGCTTCACTTTCAGGAAGAACACCGCAAACACATGGAGAGCAATATAAGTATTCAGGAAATTATTTTGAATTATTTGAAATAATGAAAAAGTTCGTTCCTGCATATCTCTCAGAAGCCCCAAAGCTCTTGAAAACATTAATCTTCAATTACTTATTCTCAAATGGTGATGCTCATTTTAAGAATTTTTCATTAATTGAAACCTCGATGGGGGATTTTAAATTAAGCCCTGCTTATGATTTGTTAAATAGTAGGATACATATTGAGGATAAAGATTTCGCTTTAGAAGATGGGCTTTTACCAAAAAACCTGGCACAAGGTAAAGTCTTTTCACAATTTAGACTTTTATCAGAAAAAGCTGGGATTAATGAAAAAGTTTATGACGACATACTAAATACAATGCTTAATCAGACTGACTTAGTTGAAAAATTAACTTTTTCTTCTTTTCTGGATGAAAAAACAAAAAGAAATTATTTTCAGTCTTATCAAACACGACTCAATAAACTTAAGAAAGAATGAAGTACTGGCGGTAATCGAGTAGAT
>CAYFRV010000504.1:0-1671 GCA_964345495.1 uncultured Bacteroidales bacterium
TTGCATAGAAACAAATGAATTGGTCTTATGTTCTGTTATTTCATTTTAAATAAGCCTTTTTGTTTGTTTAGTGTATAAGGCTCGATGAAAAATGCAGGAAATGAATATTCTAAATAAAGCCAAAGAATTGGCGTTTTTTTACTGATGATTTTTTATTTTGAATATGTCTATTTGTTTTCTGTTGAATGTATTAAGTATGCGAGATGAAGGCTATATTTTTATTTTACTTGTATATTAAGGTTTGTAAGATATTTGCTTTTTAACAGATTCTAAAAATAGTTTCTGTGCGTAATTTTTTATCTGATATTGGAGTCATAAACTCCCGAAGTTTTTCTGTCTGCAAACAAAGCATTGAATAATCTTTAGTGATTTATCATAGTTCGTGAAGGTTATAGCTATTTGATTAACAAATTTCTAATAGCTTTTCGTTCTTGTTCATCTTACTTACTCTGATCCGGAATATGTGGCTGGAAGCTTTGTTCGAACTGGACCTTTACATCTTTAAATTCTGATGCAAGACTGTCATATAAGTCAATTGCAGCTCTGGATTTGTTAAGGGTATATATGTGTAATCCTGGAGCTCCATTTTTTAGCAGGTTGTGTGCCTGTTCAACAGCGTGCTCCATGCCAATTTTATAAATATCTTCCGGGTTGTCCTGATGTGCTTGCAATTTTGATGTAAGATAATCAGGGATATGAGCTCCTGATATATCAGCAAAAGTTTTAATTTGTTTGTAGTTGGTAATGGGGATTAAACCGGGAATAACCCGCGTATTAATATCGGTTTTTCTTACCTTATCCATGAAATCCCAATAGTATGAATTATGGAAAAACATTTGGGTAACCAGAAATTCCGCACCATAATCCACCTTGCGTTTCAGGTTGATCAGGTCCTCATCAAAAGAGGGTGCTTCTTTATGTTTTTCGGGATAAGCACCGGCTCCTATACAAAAATTAAAATGTTCATTAACAAACTTAATCAAATCACTTGCATAGTTGAAACCATCTTTGTTTGGAAAGGGATAGGGCTGGTTTTTTGGCGGATCACCCCGCAAAAGCATGAGATTTTCAATGCCCATGTCCTGTAATACTCTCATGTCGTATGCTATTTTTTCGCGTGTTGCGTTTACACATGTATAATGGGCCATGGTGTTTAATCCCAGTTGATTTTGAAACAGATCCACCAGCTCGAAGGTACTGGACTGAGTTCCTCCGCCGGCTCCATAGGTCACAGTCACATAGGAGGGAGTTAATTTCATCAACTGACCGGCATTGATCCCCATTTTTACTGCCGTCATGTATTTTTTGGGTGGAAAAAATTCAAAAGAAAATGTACGTTCCTGTCTTTTAAATATGTCTGTAATCTTCATAGCTAAATGTTTATTAATTATATACTAATGAGTGTTTAATATGTTTAATTCAAATTAAAATTGATTATGAATTTCAATTCTGTTCAAAATTATTGTTCATGTTAGTAACTTTTTCTTCCAGCGTAGGGTGCCTATTGCCTTATTTAACCTGGCAAACTTGTCAGTTTTTTATTAATTATTGGTTTAGTTTTTTTCTCTGCTGATATCAAAGTATTTTCGTATAGTTTTAAAAATAAGGGAAGCAAGTATGCTCAAGAGCCTCTACACAGACAACATGAAAGTAGTTTTTGCTGCCATTATC
>CAYFRV010000505.1:0-1668 GCA_964345495.1 uncultured Bacteroidales bacterium
CCAGCGAACTAACCAAATTAGCAAATACTCTGGAAAAAGAAAGAACTTCCTTTGAGTAATCATTTTAGCAAAGTTTTTGTTATTAAAATCAAACGCAACAAACGCGTTTTTTAGCTCTTCAATACCATATCTCACACGGTTATTTAACTAATTTGTTTTTTTGGACAATCGTATTGGATATAATTCTGGAATAAAAAAAAAAGAGGGTTATTGAACCCCCTCTTTTTTTTGCAAAAAGTTTTTTTAAAGAACTACACTTTCCTTAAAACTGAAATTCCATATTATTGAGGAATTCTTCTATATTTGTAGCAAAATTGTCAAAATACTGTTCTGCATTCTCTTCAGTACCATCGTTAAATACTAAGATAATAATAGGCTCACCTGTTTCATCATCTATTTCTCCAATTTCTATGTCAGCTACTTTTTTACCATCGTGGAAAATTTTGGCATCGATTTCATCATTAACAGCATCAATAGCGCCTTCCATAGTTTCATAGTCAGAATCTCCAGATTCAAGGTCTTCAATTATTTGCTCAATATTTTCAACATTGATTTTTGCTTCAATCTTTGCTTTCCTGTATTGAAAGAAACCATCAATAAGCTTTGGCTCTTCCTTTGTGTCATCCTTAAAATCAATATCAATACCTGTTGAGAAGATTTGATTATCATCATAATTGATTGCAAAATCTATGCTTCCTGATGTTGAGGTCGTTTCAATTTCACCAGTATATGTGAATGGATTTAAGAACACTGAAACATTTAATATTTCAGGTTCTCCATTATCATCCCATTCTGCCGTCAGGCTTAGGTTAACATATTCTGTGCCGTCAATGACAAGGTCTGCCTCAATAGCGGTAGGTTGATAATATACATTGTCTCCATCAGATTCTTGCTCCTCGTAATTATAGATGGTTAAAGTTGCATTGTTATCATCCATATTTGTTGAGTCCGCGGGGAAGTTAACAACGATTTTGTCTGAAGGGTCATCTGGGGTTACTGCCCAATAACCTTCAGTATTGTTCCATGTATAGGTACCTACATTGTTATCAAAATCAAAAGATGACTCTGCTTTTGTTGATTTAATTTTTTTACCAATTGGCAGAGCATATTCTTTGATATTCGCAATAACATGGCTCTCTTTTGTACTTTTTTGTTCCGCAAATGGATCATCCATATGCTGAAGAGTTGCAAAAGCAGTCATTCCATCAGACTGTGACATTTCTTCAAAGTCTGCAACCATCTGGCTATCCATTTCCTGGAGCGTTTCTTTACTTTCTTCATAGCTCAGTTCTTCGTCTTTGTCATCTTCACAAGCAGTAAAGAATCCGACTGACAAGATTAATCCGAATAATACAAGTTTTTTCAATGTTTTCATAATTTTTAAGTTTTTTGGTTCATTATTAATAAGACGTATATATAGAATATTTCGTTGCGCTCTCATAAAAAAAACATGCAAATTTTAGACCATATAATTATATAAAGAAAAATTAATAAATAAAAATTGACTAATTAATATTTTAATAGGATTAAAAAAACGATCGCGAGTCGTTTGATATTTTCCTTTATTCACTTTATAAGCTAAAAATAGTTAGAGGTAGAAAATTATACAGGCATTTTTTGTTAAATCTAAAAAATTATTTGTAATATTGCGCTCTGTTAAAATATGAA
>CAYFRV010000506.1:0-1663 GCA_964345495.1 uncultured Bacteroidales bacterium
TTTCATAAAAAAAATTATTCCAGTTCTTTTTTCAATGCATCCATTTTCATTTTTCTCCCGAACGAAAAGCTATTGCTGAGGGCATCGACATATTCATAAGTTTCAAGCGCTTTTTGGTTGAGCTGATCTTTTAAATTCCCTTCTGCTTTGCTGGCCATTTCTGTTAATATATCGGCAAATTGTTCGATATTGGCTTCGTTATATCCGTTTTCTTTTTTGAAAATATTATCAAACTGATTGCTGTCAGTGTTTAACAGAGCATTAAGATCAACACGTGTATCTGTGATGAAAAGTTTATTAACCTTGTCAAAATCTGTATTTACTTTAGGTAAATCACTGTTTCCGCCTTTTAGTCTGTTCAATAATCCCTCCAGTACAATACGGATCTTTTCTATTTCCCGCAGAATATAATCTTTTTGTTCCATAACAAATGTTAAATTTTAATAATTTTTTTCAAATACCTTTTTTTCAATACACATTAAATATATAGTATTCATACGATTTAATCAACTTTCTTTCCGGTTTTTATCTTAGTTGGTTGCAATAAAAAAACGATATTCTATTGAATCAATGTGGATTTTTATATTTTTATTCGCAATAATATTATGATGGTTTACTATGATAAGATTTTATTTAATTCTCATTCACTTGTTTATAGTTGTTGCTTTGCAGGGACAGCAAATTGAGAATATGTCTACTTCTTTGCAGAACGAAGAACTGGTAATCACTTATGATCAGGAATCTTCACAACCGCTACGGGTTGATGCCTATCGTGTTTTTAGTAAAGATTCAACGGTGAAAATTTCTGAAAAACAGCTTAGGGGTGATGTTGGACTGTATGTTGAACCAGGCAAAAAAAAGAAAATCTACTGGAACCTGGAAGAGGTCGATTCGCTCAAACGGGTTCATATTGAAGTAGAATTGAGATCGAAACCTTTCATTGATATGGTACCGGTTAATGGCGGAACTTTTGTAATGGGTTGTACTTCCGAACACCCAAAATGTGATAATGATGAAAAACCCGTACATAAAGTTACACTCAATGACTATACAATTAGCCGTTATGAGATAACTAACGAGCAATATTGCGTTTTTTTAAATAAGGAAGAAATATCGTCTGATGGACGTGATGGCAGAACATCCCTGATTCATATAGGAAACAGCCATTGCCAGATAAAATATACTGATGGAAAATTTGTGCCTGAGGAAGGTAAAGCTAAACATCCGGTTGTGGAAGTTACATGGAATGGCGCACAGGAATTTTGTAAATGGGCGGATGGCAGGCTTCCAACTGAGGCAGAATGGGAGTATGCTGCGAGGGGAGGACACAAATCAGAAAATACAATTTACAGCGGATCAAATAAAGTTGATAGCGTTGCTTGGTATGTGGGTAATTCCAGAGATCACGCTCATCCGGTTGGCAGCAAAAAGCCTAATGAACTTGGACTTTACGATATGAGCGGTAATGTCTGGGAATGGTGTTACGATTGGTATGATAATTATACGAATGAACATCAAACTAACCCGAAGGGACCAAAGCGTGGAAACAGTGTAGTAATCCGGGGAGGAAGCTGGTTGTATTACGGTTCATTTTGCCGGGTTTCAAACAGGGGCAGCAGCGCACCTTCCTATGCATTTAATAACTATGGTTTTCGTTTGGTAA
>CAYFRV010000507.1:0-1663 GCA_964345495.1 uncultured Bacteroidales bacterium
GTAACAGATCAGTCTACGAAGAAGCGATAATTTTCAAGGAGTCTAAAACATTTTGGTCATTTTTTAATACAGTATCAGTTACCGACCTCAATACCGCAAAATTAAATGCCCCGTTTGTTGACCTAAACAGTCCTGATATTTTTTGTTTTACCTTTATGTTCCGAATAGCTCTTTCTGATGCATTATTATCTGGAGGGACTTCCGGTCTGTAGAGAAATGTAAAGATATACTCACGATATTTTTTCAACCGACTTTGGAACCGGATGAGTTCCTTTTTGTCCGGAGGCAAATTGCAGGTCAATAAGAAATTCATCCTTGATTCAATTTGAAGTCTTCTTGGATTTTGCACGTAATAATCTTCGAGGCTCATTTGTTTTTCTAAACTTAAAGCTATTTGTAAAAGCAGTTTTGTGGCCCGGCCCCATTTATGTCCGTGAAGTTCATTCAAATAATTCAAGTCCCGCAACAAATGTGCAATACAGATTTGATGGGTTTTTGCATCGGTGTTAAAATGGCTTGCCCAACAATCATGAACAAGGACGGAATTTTTAAACCCATCTTTAAATGTCTGGTCTATACTTATTTGCCCCCTATTGTCTGTTATTGTAATAAATGTTGCCTCTTCGTTCTGCCATGTCCATGCCCAGTGTTTGTCGCCATTAACCTTAACTCCAGTCTCATCACTGCCAATAGCATATTTTATGTTAGATTGTAATTTTTGCTTGATCAATTCATATGCCGGCTGCGCTTTGGTAACAAGTTTGTCCAGGATATAATGTATGCCCCCTTCACTTATTGGGGCGTTAAAAACATCCCCAAAGATCTCTTTCATCCTTTTAAACGGGATATACTGCCTTGTGTGGAAGTATCCTATCAAGCTTTCTATATTGTTGCCATAGCTCACAGGAGCATTGGCTTCTTGTGGATATTCCCCTTCAGTTATGTGTCCACACTTACACTGCTTTGTATATATTTGATGTTCTGTTACTTTAATTTCAATTTTAGGAATATCGTAAACCTGTCGTTTTCCTTTGCATATGGCAGGGGCACCATCAAGGCTTTCTCCACAACACTTGCAATAAGAAGGACTATGTTCTTTTATTATATCAGGTGTTTCAACCATCTTTAATGTATTTCCTTTTCTTCCTTTTTGTCCCCCCGGTTTCAACCCGCTTGTTTCACGCAAGCTTTTTCTTTTGGGGCGATTTTCGTCTTTGGAAGGAGGCATAGAACTGTTGTTACTATTTTTGGGATGTTCGTATTTTGATAGGCGACGTTTTAAATCAGAATTTTCCGCTTCTAAATGTTCCAGTTGTTTTACTCGCTTTGTGAGCAAATCAACTTTGGCTATTAATTCTAATATTAAGGCGTCTTTATCCAAGTGCTGAATTATTTATAGCACAAAAATATTACCTTATATAACCAAAATCCAAATGTTCAGGCATATAGTTATCAGGCCATAAACCTTAAAATTGTTGATAACACTTGCTTTTGAGAAAATAGCTCTCGGAGCTTTGAATATTTGAAAATAAATTTTTCGACATACAAAAAATCGCACACTAAAGAGACTTAAAAGTCATCAAACCAAAAAGTTATTAACAATGCATTAGACCAATTCTATGAAAATGCATTTTTTATTAATTTCGACACTGATTAGTTACAA
>CAYFRV010000508.1:0-1652 GCA_964345495.1 uncultured Bacteroidales bacterium
CTGTTTAAGCAAAAGGGCTGTCTGAAGTATTATCTTTTGACAGCCTTTTTTTGTAGGCGCTTTCAGGAAAGCCTAAGATTTTAACTGTTAAATTATTACAGGGTTGTACGTTGATTTATTACACCAAAACAATCAAAATTATCCAACAACAGGGTTACAAAATTATTGATATCTAAATTCAGAACTGAAAAATCATCTGATTGGTCAAATGCGAATTCCTTAAAATTATTCACTCAGCCATTATATGCCGCATGTTTCCGCTGCTTTTTGCCACTGCCGACTAATTATTAGAAAATTGATGGCATTTTATAAATTTACCTCTACTTCTGAATTTGCCTTTTAAGACAGACTCTTTCAGTTGATATACTATTGTTGACGCTTAGCCTCAGCCTTAACCTCCGCCTTAGCCTTGGTTTCAAATCCAATAATACAATCGCTAAATTTTACTGCTTCTTATCTCTGCAAAGCCTAAAGCCTACATCTTCTTTGCTGTAGCCGGGTAAAATTTTATTTCTGACTGAAACTCTGCATTTATTGGCTTCTTCTTTAAAGCTTCCGCCCCGTGTTACCCGGTGATTACTGTAATTTGGTCCGGCAGGATTGTCTGAAGGGCTTTTTTCATAGTAGTTTTGTTGATACCAATCATTGCAGTATTCCCATACATTTCCGCTCATGTCATGGATTCCCAATAAATTCGGATTTTTTTTGCCAACTGGCAATGCTCCTTCACGGTATGTGAATTTTTTATTTTTTTCTGAAGTATAATAATTCTGTTTAAACCAGCCGACTTTACTCAATGTGTCGCTGCCGCTGTAAATGTAATTGTTTTCAGTATTTCCGCCTCTTGCTGCATATTCCCATTCTGCTTCTGTGGGCAACCTTCCGTCGGCCCAATGACAGAATGCTTTTGCTCCATACCATGTCACTTCCACCACCGGATGGTTCTTTTTATCACTTTTTACGATAAACTTATTATTTTGGTAGCTAATATCACAGTTTTCATCGCCTATATCAATGTACTCATAACCATAATAGCTTCCACCGGGGTTTGCTTCGATATCATTTAAAAATTCACAGAATTGTGCATTTGTAATTTCATATTTACTAAGATGAAAATCGTTCACTTTAACCCGATGAACAGGTTTTTCGTCCTCTTTGCATTGATACTGCTTACTGGTGCATCCCATTTGAAATGTTCCTCCTTCTATAGCTACCATTTCAATGGTAGTGTTCTGCTGGGCAAAGGTTGAATTTAGGAGCAACGATAGAAATACGACGGCGATAGCAAATGTATTGTACATAAATTATTTATTTCCGGGTTGTTGGAAACAAATATATAAATATTGAATATCAGTTTTGTTATAATTTATCAGAAGAAATTGAACGTTAATCAAAAACTGTGATTATGGCAGCAAAATGGTTGCGGGTTTTGGTTAAATACAGGAATTACTCCTATGTACATAAACTATGCAATGATTTTATCTACAGGTTTTTAATGTTTAAATAATTGTTCTATTGTTGAATAAGGCTGAGGCTGAGGCTAAGAAGGAAAAGGCCTACGAAGTCACAAGCGGACGGTTGCGACAGTGGAGGGATTTTAACCCATATTGCAACCATAGATTTATAATTGTCAGAATTTAAGGGGGTTCATT
>CAYFRV010000509.1:0-1651 GCA_964345495.1 uncultured Bacteroidales bacterium
TGATAAAATCGATATAAAAGCAGATGTTTTGACTTGGGCGGTGAAGCGTGCAGGTTATAGTGTTGAGGATTTTATCTCTCATTTTCCAAAATTAAAAGATTGGCTTGAGAACAAAAAGAAACCTACTTTTAAGCAATTACAAGACTTTGCAAAAAAAGTACATGTACCTTTTGGATATTTGTTTTTACAAAAACCACCCAAAGAACAACTACCAATACCTTTCTTTAGAACAGCTAATGATACTTCTGATGATATAAGCATTAATGTTTATGATACAATTTTGCATATAAAGCAAAGACAGGATTGGTTGAATGAATATCTTGTAGATAATGAATTTGAACCATTAGAATTCGTTGGAAAATTTGACAAACAGACAGACTACCAGCTTGTAGTGGAGGATATTAGAAAAACTTTAGGATTAGAAGAACATTGGGCAAGTTCCTTTTCCAATTGGGAACAAACCTTAGAATATCTCACAAAAAAAATTGAAGATATTGGAGTAATAATGGTTTTCAATAGTGTTGTTGGCAACAATACACATCGTCCCCTGAAAGTTGAGGAATGCAGAGGTTTTGTACTAGTAGATGAATATGCTCCTTTTATGTTTATTAATGCTGCTGACGGGAAAGCCGCTCAGATGTTTACTATTTTGCATGAATTAGCTCACATATGGACAGGTGAAAGTGCTGGTTTTGATTTTCGACAATTACAACCAGCTGATGAACCAATCGAAAAACTTTGTGATAAAATTGCCGCAGAGTTTTTAGTACCATATGAAGCATTTGAAAAGAAATGGACTGGTAGAATGAATTTTAAATATTTGTCTAAATATTTTAAAGTTAGTCCAATAGTTATTGCTAGAAGAGCTCTTGATTTAAACAAAATTACAAAGGCTCAGTTTTTTTCTTTTTATAATCAGTATATTGATTCTATTAAAGATAAAAAACAGAATCAAAGTGGTGGCGGAGATTTTTATAAAACAGCTCGCAAAAGAGTTAGTCCTACCTTTGCTGCTCATATAGAACATGCATTAGAGAGCGGACAATTATTATATCGAAATGCTTATAAATTAACCGACCTAAAAGGAGAAACGTTTCATAAATTTCTCAAAGAATATACTCATTAATGAAAAATATATTCCTCGTTGATACTAACTTTTTTATTCAGGCTCATCGAGTGAGTTACCCATTAGATGTTGTACCTAGTTTTTGGAATAAAGTTAAAAATCTAGCAGATAACGATAAAATAATTAGTATAGATAAAGTTAAGGATGAAATTTATCGAAATGAGGATGATTTAAAGAAATGGTGTCAATCTAACTTAAAAGGAGATTTTTGGCGTGATACAAGTGTCGTTTCAACCGAATATTCAAATATTGCTAGCTGGGCAGTAAAACAAAAAAATAGATACACTCCAAATGCTATAAATGAGTTTTTGGACTCTGAAAATGCAGACGCTTTTTTAATTGCCTATGCACTTGCTGACCGGGATACAAGAATAATTGTTACTTATGAAGTTTCCAATAAGAAAAAAAGTATTATTAAAATTCCAGAAGTTTGTTTGGAATTTGAAATCAGTTACTTGCATCCAATTGCAATGTTTAGGGAATTAAATGAATCATTTTAATTATAACGCATAACATTGAAGGAAC
>CAYFRV010000510.1:0-1649 GCA_964345495.1 uncultured Bacteroidales bacterium
AAGATTTGATAAAGCTTCATCTCTGTTTTTTCCACAAATTAAGGGTTCGGCCTGAAAACCTTTGCAAACCTGCGGCCTTCCGGGATCATTGAACAGACCACACAGGAAGTTTTCTGTAAGATGAATACAAGGTACACCTGCAGGTTTTCCGTCCGGCATACCTGGAATTGGTGAGCTTATTGAAGGAGCAATACAACATGCCCCGCAGTGTAATCGACAATCCATTTGCTTGATTTATGGCTTTTTATAATGACAAAACGGGTGCATATTTTGTGCACCCGTTTTTTAATATTTGAAAAGATTATTTGAAAGCTATCACTGCTGCCGGATCCAATACCTGGAAAGCAAAGGATTCTGTAAAATATAGATTTACCTCTTTTTCATTGTGAGATTCATAACCAATGGAGAAATCTTGTCCAAGAGTAAGCTTAAGATCTCCGCCTTTTGAGTTAACTAAATATCCTTCTTTGATGTATGGATTTAAGATGATATTTCCACCATCCATTAAATCCTGCACTCTTTTATATAATGGATAACCACCACCGGAAGCCATTAATTTTTCCCATTTATCCGTACTTAAAATTAAGGTATCGGGTGTGTCAACAAATGCTTTTTTCATTTGGTTTATGGCGGAAGCTATTGTTAGTATAATGTCTTCAGCATTATCAGGGAAATCTAACATGTCATAGTCTGTAGAATTTTTTAAGCCTTTAATGCAGGCCTTTTCAAAACCATTATAAATAGCATCTTCTTCAAATTCAGCTATTTCTTTGGCTGCATTTTCCATCTCTTCCAGTTTGATATCTTCAGCTCCGCGAACAGCGTTATCTAATTCCCAGATGTTGACCTTGAATGATTTACGTAGTTCCATTAAAGGCAGCACACGTTTTATACCAAAACGAACATCTTTCTCCTTTTGGCCTTCGGGAATTTCAAGACGTCCCGTATTAACGGCGGCATGTTCTATGCCATGTGGCCCGTCTACTTCTACAAATCTTCTGGCAGTTAGTACATTTTCGAAAACATCTTTAGCTTGTTCTTCTATTTCGTTCCAACCTTCTTGTGAGATTGGAGCTAGTGATTTTCTTAATATATCCATTTTGTCCTCCTTTATTTTATTTTACCTATTCCGAGATCGGAATTTTTATTTTGTGATTCTTCTTCTCCTTCTTCTTCATGTCCTTCAACAATAGAGCCTTCTTTAAAAAGCCAGTTGCGTAGTTCTTCATCCCAACCGGGCATGTTTCTTCTGAGCCATTCGAGCGTCATGCAGGCATGTTCAATTTCTTCATCCCTGTTATGGCCCATAATAGCTTTTAGTTCCTGGTCGTCACTTGTATCAACTCTTTGATGATACCAGTCCACAGCTTCTATTTCTTCTTTAAGACTATTCAGAGCCCTTGTAAAATTTCTGGCTTCTTTACTTAGTTCCTCAGCGGGTTCGTGATATTGTGACATATATTTTCCTCCTTTTTTGTTATTAGCAAAACAAAGTTAGCAATTTTCCTTTTTTCTTACAAAAAAATTAATTTTCTAAAATCCGCAGTAAATTTTGACAGAACAAAAAAATACCTGCAGAATTATAAGAATTATGTAAAGTATTTAAATGAATTTAAGGATAAATACAAAAAAATGAAGATAAAGTTTAA
>CAYFRV010000511.1:0-1642 GCA_964345495.1 uncultured Bacteroidales bacterium
CAATGATTTGTTGCTAAAATAAATAAAATAAATTTATTAAATTCCTTATTTTAGCCGCTTAATTAAAATGAGAAGTAATGACAGAGATTGCTATAGTAATACTGAACTGGAATACGAAAAATTACCTGGAAAAATTCCTGCCCACATTAATTGAAAACTCCAATCTACCGAATGTTGACATATATGTTGCCGATAATGGTTCAAAAGATGATTCCGTTGAATATTTAAAATCAGAATATCCCCGGATCAAGCTGATAGAATTCAATGAAAATCACGGATTCACCGGAGGATATAACAAGGCGCTTCAACAAATAGAAGCTCGTTATTATCTTCTTCTCAACAGCGACATTGAAGTAACCCCAAACTGGCTGGAACCCTTAAAAGAAATAATGGAGCAGAATGAAAAAGCCGCCGCGTGCATGCCCAAAATAAAATCCTATAACAAACCGGAATTCTTTGAATATGCAGGAGCCGCCGGAGGCTTTATTGACAAATACGGGTATCCGTTTTGCAGGGGAAGAATTATGAATGTTGTGGAAGAAGACCGGGGGCAATACAATGACGAAAAAGAAATATTCTGGGCAACAGGTGCCTGCATGATGGTTCGGGCAGATATTTTTCACCAATTGGGAGGTTTTGACAATGATTTCTTTGCTCACATGGAAGAAATTGACCTTTGCTGGCGCATGCAAAATGCAGGATATAAAATCTACTATACAAACAAATCCACAATTTACCATATTGGCGGAGGAACATTGCCTAATGAGAGTCCTTTCAAACTATTTTTAAATTTTAGAAATAATCTGTACTTACTTTATAAAAACCTACCCAAAACACACCTCTTAAAAATCCTGACAATAAGGATGTTTCTAGACCATCTTTCAGCATTAATATTTCTCCTGAAAGGAACACCTAAAAAATTTCTTGCTGTTATCAAAGCACATTTCACCTTTTTTAAAAATCACAGTACATTAAAAAGGAAAAGAAAAGAAAATACAAGGAACGAAAAAAAGCTTCCGGCACAAATAGTTCTAAAATCAATGATATACGAATTTTATATAAATAAGAAAAAATACTATCGGCAGCTTATAGACCAGTAAATTCTAATAAATAAAAGAAAAAATAGAGTAAAATCACCCTAGTAGATAAAATTTCAGGGGTAAAAATCAGGTAGAATCACCTGATTTTTGTTTATTTTTCCATATTATCTTTGTACCAAAAGCATATTGATATGAAACCGAGCAAAATACTTATCATCGACGACATGTCTACTCATTTGTTGTTACTTCAGACCATTCTTGAAGAGGAGGGTTATGAAGTACTGGCAGTAGATAATGGCAAAGAGGCTATAGAAAACATAGAGGGTGATCCGGAAATCAATCTTGTTTTACTAGATATAATGATGCCGGAAGTAGATGGTTATGAAATATTACAGAAAGTAAAATCTGAAAATAAAAATATTACCATACCTGTTATAATTGTTTCTGCCAAAACGGACAGCGCAAGCATAAAAAAAGCACTTGAAAAGGGAGCTTATGATTACATTACCAAGCCGCTCAATGTTTATGATATAAAGAATAAAGTAAAATCAGCGTTGACAGCTTAGGCAATTTCAGAAGGCATATTCAAAAGCAGAGGTAAA
>CAYFRV010000512.1:0-1620 GCA_964345495.1 uncultured Bacteroidales bacterium
GACATTCAACCGGGAATTAATAGTCTATTTTACAACACAAATCATTTTTAACCATTTTACATTTACATTTAACAGGAAAAATTTATCTTAGTTGATCTATTTGCTTATCCTGAAAAACACTTATTTATGAAAAAACAGACACTTATCTTTTGGCTCTTTGCATTATTAGTTTTACCGGCAACTTATTCCCATGCACAAATCGATACATTTAACCTGAGTTCATACAAAAAACCCAATTTAGAGCGTCATCAACTTGACTTCCGGTTTAATTTTGATAATGACTGGAATAATTTCTACACTAAAAGGCAAAATTACATCAGGGATAGAAATAGCTTCAACATGGGAGCTAATATTGACGCCCAATACAAAGGTTATTTCAATAGCCGGGATTACCAGGGAGAACATACCATAAATTTTGGTATCTCCCCAGGTATAGATCAAGTTGACGAAAAAGAACCTGATTTTCAATTGATTAATTCTAAAAATCTTACAACTAACCTGCAGGGTAAAAGTTTTAACAGATTCTATCTTAATAACTTATTTTTTGTTGAAAGTGATGTTTTACTTCATGATTTCTCCTTAAATTTCTCTAAGAATGTCGCTGATAAAGAGACGGAAACTAAAAAAGCCATTTTTTCTCAGGAAGACAGAAATTTACAGGCGACCATTCCTGTCATGTTCGGCAAAGGAAGAATTGAACCGGTTCAGGACGCCCGTATGGCTGTTTATATTATGAACCAACTATCTCAAAAGGGAAAATTGAAACGCAAACCAACAAAAGAAGAAATCATTGCGTTTGCAGAGGAAATAGCGGAAATAAAAAATGAACGTTTTTTCGATGCAAGAAACAGAAGGGTATATGAAATGACTAAACTGGATTCTTTCTTGAATAAAAATGATCTCCTCGACAAAAAAGATATTGAATACTATACTACAATGAATGACTACTGGGAATATGCAAATAATCCCCAAAGAGGCTCAGGCAAGAGGGTTTCTTTAGGTATAGAACCCAGTTACCGTTACCACTATTCATTTGTTTACGATGATCCAGCATCGGATACTGCATATAAAAAATCCTATAAAGGAAAAAGATATGGACTTTTTGGAGTAATTCGATACAACTATGAAAAGCCTATTAACTTATACTGGCAAAGTTCATTAAATGCTGAATTTAAATTTGGAAGGGTAAATGAAAAGAACATTTATGGATATGGCGGTGAATTTAAAAGGCTAAAAGGGGATAGGTTTATTTCCTCTATTGGATATAATTTGGGTTGGTATCCTGACTCGAGAAGTTACTACAACCTTCATATTACTGGTAAATATTCTAAATATTTTCAATTAGAAGATCAGTTTGACAATAAAACTAATTATCTTGATTACAGCGATGAACAAAGTATTTATCTCAGGGCTGGTGTTTCCGGGTATTATTATATTTCTCCGCGCATTCGTTTATCCGGAAGTTTCAATATCGGGTATATGAAAGACAGCAGACCGGAACAAGATGAGCCTGTACAATTTGATAATATTAAATTGATATATAAACATTGGGGTTACCAATTATTATTTTCATTGAAATATAGCCTGTTTTAAATAATTGCATATAAAAAGCATCCGGCA
>CAYFRV010000513.1:0-1619 GCA_964345495.1 uncultured Bacteroidales bacterium
CGCCAGTTCGAATCTGGCCATCCCGACTTTTTACAGTCAAAATCATTTGAAATTTTTCATTAAAGTTTAATGACAAATTTTCATCCTTCTTCCTCGAATCTTTCATTTAGTACTTCCTAAATTAACCATTTTTATTGGATAATCAAGTTAATTCCTCTCTTATTGCAAAGAATACGTTAAGAATTTAAAATTAGAAAGATGTTTACAAAACACTCTTAACCATGTTTTGCAACTTTTTAAGTTCGACAGGTTTGGCAATAAAACTATTTGCGCCCGCATTACGAACTATTTTTTCAGTATCATCTGTTATTATGGCAGTCTGGATAATGATGGGAATGGAAGGATAGATTTCTTTGATTTTTTGAGTTAACTGCCAGCCTTCCATATCTTTTAGCCGTATCTCTGAAATAATAAGATCGATCCCATATTCATGGCAATATTTTAGTGCCTCCTTGCCATAAGGAGTCGATAGTACCTGATAATTTGTTGATTCAGGAAATATCAACTGGAATGTTTCTTCAAGCAGAAGTCTGCTATATTCATCCGAGTCAACAATTAAGATGGTAGGCTTCTTCATGGTTTTAATAGATTAAATATTTTATTTTATAACACAAGATTTCTGCCCTTTAATTCAACATATAGATTATTTCGCTGCTAAAATAGCGTTTCATAAGTAATTCATTGTCATGAAATAATATGACAAATATGTGACAAAGACGATCATAAGCTAAAAATGCAGTAAAAAATTCAATAAGTTTTCCTCATACGGAAGATTCAGTTTCTTTTTCAGTCTTACCCTTGCCCGTTGGATGCTGGTGGGATTGACATTAAAATATCTTGCTGTTTCCTTGGTGGAAAGGTTCATACGAATCAGTGCAGCATGATTTAGATTGAAAGAGGTCAGTTCAGGATATGCCTTACTCAGTCGTTTCTTAAAATCATCGAACTTGTGGATTTCTTTTTCAATGGTTCGCATCCTTAATTCTTCCATGCTAAGATTTTCTTTTTGAAGTTTTATGTTTGGGGTGATTTGGTGAAGGATGCTGGAACAATTTCCCTGTGGGTCAAAAATCGGGGTAGCTTTTATGATGTGACCGTTTTCAAAAAAAGTAATGGATTCTTTACTCAAATGATTGGTTTTATTAGCCTTGACTAAAGGACATGTCTTGGGAGGAGAATTGCTGCCATGAATGATTTCATAACATCTCCTGCCATTGATTGTCTGATTGTTGTTTTTGAAGATTTCCCTTCCTTTTTGATTGAAAAATTTGATATCAAAATCCCTTTTCGTAATGTAAACCCCCTCGTCCAGTAAATTTAATATTTCAATGAGTTCTTGTCTGTCTTTTTGGTGTTTAAAGGTTGGTTCATCATTATCAATGACTCTGAAAAGAATCAATACCCTTTCTATTTTACTTTTTTCTGAGTATAAGGGAAAATAATCAAGGGTCATGCTTTGTTTCAAACCACTTTGAACCGTTAATGAGTCAATATGACTTACCAGCTCTCCGCCACCTGCTTTATTAATGTTCTGTTTCACATAATCCTGAAATGCATGCTCTCCAAAGAATAAAGCGGCATTTTGGTTGAGAAGTTTATGTTTTCTAACATTAAATACA
>CAYFRV010000514.1:0-1616 GCA_964345495.1 uncultured Bacteroidales bacterium
CTTTTTCTTTTCCAGGAGCTTCATCTTTTCTGTTTTCCGGGTTGAGTTCAGTTAAAGTCTCTACCGTCTCCATAAATCCTTTATCGTCTAATCTGACCGTGTCTTTTTCACCGTCCAGTGTACCGCTGAATACAGATTTTTTGAAGTCTAATAGGTAGAAAATTCTGTGTTCGATGGATCCTTTTGAAATGAAGTTGTAAATATACACGTGTTGATTTTGCCCCAGCCGGTAAACACGGGCAATTCTTTGTTCGAGTTTTGCCGGGTTCCACGGAAGATCGAGATTAACAATGACATTGGCACATTGCAGGTTCAGACCGAGTCCGCCCGAATCGGTAGAAAGAAATATTTTTAAGTGCTTTTCACTATGGAATCTGCTTATTATGCGCTTGCGCTCTTTGGTGGAGAGGTCGCCATTCAGATATACATAATCGATCCCTCTTTTTTCAAGCGCCTGAATCACGAGTTCAAGCATTTTTTTCCATTCGCTGAAGATTACAATCTTATTGTCCTCGGTTTCCAGAACATTTTCCAGGAGCTGTATTAGTTCATCTATTTTGTTATCATGGCGTTTTTTGGGGTTGAGTATATAGGTTGAATCACTGGTCATTCTCATACAGGAAAGATTGATCAACAAATTCTGTCGATCTTCATCATTCAGAAATCCCTGTCTCCTCCATTTATTTACCAGTCTGCATACGTTTTCATAATAAGCATGATGGTCTTTCCTTTGTTCGTCGGTTAACTCCACAAAAAAGTTCTTGTCGATCCTGCCGGGTAACTGATCAATGATTTCTTTCTTTGTCCGGCGGATCAAAATGGGCTCGAGGGTTTTATTGATCGATTTCAGATTCCTGTACCCGGTAACCTTTCCTGCTTCATCCGTAATCTCATGGTTATAGAGAAAACGAAACAATGGTCCGAGTTTGTACATATCGATAAACTCCACGATGGAATGAAGCTCCTGCAAACGGTTTTCAAGCGGCGTGCCGGTAAGTACTAGTGCAAAACGGGAATGGATCTTTTTCACAGCCTGTGCCGTTTTGGTTTGCCAGTTTTTTATTCGTTGTGCTTCGTCAAGAATAACAAGGTCGGGAGAGGCATCATTGATATGTTCCAGATCATTTCTTGTAACTCCGTAGCTTATGATCTTATAAAATTCTTCCTGTTTATACAGCTTTTTCCTTTTATGAATTAAGCCTTCAACCATCAGAGTGGTTCTGTCGGTAAATTTTTCTATTTCTTTCTGCCATTGATATTTCAGGGAAGTAGGGCATACAATCAAAACATTCCTGACGTTAGAAAACCGGGCAAACAATTCAACGGCTGCAATGGATTGGATGGTTTTACCCAGGCCCATCTCATCGGCTATTAGTACCCGTCCTGCTTTAAAAGCCTTAAGAATGGCATCTTTTTGGTATGGGTAAAGCTCTGTTTTGATAAGATCGTCAAAAATGCTGCTTTCTGTACCATCAGGGAAAATCTTGTTTGTCAGGCGGTCTCTTTCCAGTTGATTCTTTTTTGTCCGGATAAATTCATAAACATCGGGGTAAACTCTGAAATTCGGATCAATGGATATGGCTTTTTGAATATATTCTTCCAACTCCATGATATGA
>CAYFRV010000515.1:0-1613 GCA_964345495.1 uncultured Bacteroidales bacterium
AGCGAAGGGGAACAGATCACTCACTACTTCTTACTTCTTACACTGCCTGAAACCATTCGTAAAAAAACACATAAAACTTGCAATTATATTTCTAAATTTATGTATTTTTGCATAAAAACAGAAACGATATGATTTTTGAAGCGTTTAGAAAAGAGTTTATTGATCAAATCTGTTTTACTGCCAACCAGGTATATGCATGGCATCCCGGCTTTGATAAAAACACCCTGAGCCGTTGGGTAAAAAAAGGATACCTTATTAAACTAAGAAATAATTTATATACCTTCTCCGAGCTGAAAAGCGTTAATAACATTCACTTCTATATAGCAAATCGAATATATCGCCCATCTTACCTGAGTTTACATACAGCATTGTCTTTCCATGGCCTTATTCCTGAGTCCATTGTGCAGACTACCAGTGTAAGCACCATGAAAACAGCTCGTTTTAAGAATGAGCTTGGTAGCTTTTCTTATAAAAAGATAAAAAATGACCTTTTCTTTGGATATACACAATTAGAATTCACCAAAGATAAGTCCTTCTTAATTGCAGAACCGGAAAAAGCATTACTTGACTTGTTTTACCTGTATACCTTTTACAATAACGAAACTGAAATAACCAATTTGCGAATTGACCAGGAAATATTAAGCGAAATGATGCAATTAAGCCGCTTATACGAATTTTTATCACGATTTAAAAACAAGTCACTAGAAAAACGAATCAATCTATTTCTTAAAAACTATGGCACATGATACAATTCGAATTTCTTAAAAACTATTTTACTCCATATTTATGGAACAACCCGGCAAAACGAAAATATATAATAAAAGAATATATACAGCTATTGATATTGGACTATCTATCGACCACACAATATATAAACAAAATAGCATTTATAGGAGGAACTAATCTTCGATTAACAAAAGGAATTGACAGATTTTCAGAAGATTTGGACTTTGATTGCAAAAGTTTATCAAATGAAGAATTTGTAACTATGACCAATGATATTATCAAATTTTTACAACGCTTTGGATTCAGGACAGAATCACCGGATCAACCAAATGTCAGATTAAAAGCCTTCAGAAGAAACATTTATTTCCCTGAATTACTTTTTGAACTTGGTCTTTCCGGTTATCGTCAGGAACGATTTCTAATAAAGATTAAAAGTCAGGACCAACAAATTAATTACAAACATAAATTGGAAACAATCAAAGGATGCGGTCTATATTTCAAATTCCCTGTACCCACCGATGAAATAATGTGTGCCATGAAAATTTCAGCATTACTATCAAGGCAAAAGGGTCGGGATTTTTATGATGTCATGTTTTTGATGGAACAAACAAAGCCTGACTATTCCTTTTTATCTGCTCGTTGTGGGATAAAAAATCAGGAACAACTAAAACAAGCGCTTAAAGATATGTTACAAAAAATTGACCTGTCACATAAAGCAAAAGATTTTGAACATTTAGCTTTTCAGGAAAGAAGCATTCACAGAATAATGTTATTCGATGATTTTATTAATGATTTATGAGCCGGGGATAAACACTAATTTTTAATAATCAAACAAAATAAAGAGATATTAATGAATTCACAACTAGCGCAAGGTCCGCTCTTTCTGC
>CAYFRV010000516.1:0-1609 GCA_964345495.1 uncultured Bacteroidales bacterium
CGTGCGTCTCTACATGGCGGTGCGTCCCAACAGGGCCGTGTTTCATCATCACAACCCGAAAACCACCATTTTTCAAAAAAATCCAAACCGATTCATTGTTTATTTTGAGATATTTTGCCGGCATTATGGAATTGGATGGCGTATTGGTGTCAAACAAAAAAGGCAGCAAATTTAAATTTACTGCCTGCATTTTAATTGAATTCAATATTAAACTTTAATAAAGGGCTGGACATTCCCTTTTTCGATGTATTCAGCGATTCTATCAGTTTCATTCAAAGGTACAAGTTCCATATAATCCAAGGAACGAATTTCATTCCATGTTTTATGTTGTTTCTCGTATTTCTTATCAGGTTCATCACCTATTACATAATACTTTCCTGGCTCTTTTTTGACATCAAATGCTTTTATAAGCGTGGTGTAGTGTCCTAAACTGGCTTCCAGATAATAATTGCCAATATGAAAATCTATAGATTTTCCTACTACTGCCCTGTGATTTTTACCAATGAGATCAACATGTACAGGCATAAACAAAGTATCTATATCTTCTCTTCTTAATTCTTTATCCCAATTAACCCTTTTTTTAATTTTGGGGTAAAGATTTTTTTGCATTACTTCATTTATTTTTCTTGTTTCTTGTTTCTTTTCTTCCTTCTCTGTTTTAAAAATATACTTCTCAAACAGCTTATTGAAATAGTGTTCATTGGGTTCAATGTCTATTTGTTTGGGTCTTGAAAAGGTAAGAAGGTTCTTGTTATACCTTGCAAGATAGTCGATGTACTCCTGGGTAAACACTTTGTCTTTTAAACCTTCAATTTTTAGGTTCAGGGCATCGACTTCTTTTTTCTCAATGGTTTGTTTAACCGTATTTTGAATATTTTTTAAAGAATCTTTGAGCAATTGATATGCAGAATTAGGATAAAAGCTCTTTATGTGTCTTAGTTTATCAGGAGAATAATTGAAATAAACGGCATCCTTTCCTGTTAAAATAAGACCAATACCGATCTGTTCCTGTATGACAGGATTAATCGTTGCATATAATATGGTATAGAAGGATTTCATGGTTCTTTACTTTAGGTTTCGATGAACAAATACGTTAAAAGATCTAATGGTTTGTTTATACCATTCTTCAGAGAAGATATGTTCCAGCTTTTCTTTTTTCAAGCTTTTATCTATATTCCAGTCTTCAGGAATTTCCTGGAAAATAGCGTCTGTAGTATTTAAACAATTTACAACATTTTGGTTAAATTCATCGATAATTTGGTCTGCTAATATAACGATTTTCTTTTTGTTTTGTTTCGGAAACAATGTTTCAAACAATGATGTAGTTGCCAGGGAATCATCTTCATTGATTGGAAAAATGCCTCTTTCAGGACTATTTGAATTGAATATGTATTCATGATCAATGGGTATGATGCGGTATCCAGCATCTTCGGGATTCAATAATAGATTGTAGTTATTATGATTCCGGTCTTCATTGGACAACCAAATATCAAATAAAATAATACGCAACAGGTCTTCTTTATTGATAAGATTTTGTTTCGCAGTCTTATTGTTTTTTAAACCATAATCTATTTCAGACAAATGAATTGCATGATTTAAATACTCAAAC
>CAYFRV010000517.1:0-1608 GCA_964345495.1 uncultured Bacteroidales bacterium
AGAGGTTTGGGAAAAGGCTATCATGAATTCAGAAAAGCCACACAGGATATCAAAAACGAATTCAATGAACAAACCAATGACATAAAAAAAGAAGTAAACAGCATAAAAGAAGATCTTTCTATGGATAAAGATTTTGATAAAAATGAAGACCCTTTCAACGATAATAACTTTAAAAAGTCAGATAATTCCGGCCAAAACAAAGATAACGATCAAGAAGACTCACCAAAGACCTAATTATGGAAGTTTTTTATCTTATTGCAGGTCTTGTTTTATTGCTGGTAAGTGGAGAATTTTTGGTAAAAGGAGCCGTATCTCTTTCCGGGCATTTCAAAATTTCAAGGATGGTGGTGGGTATTGTTATTGTTTCTCTTGGAACATCAGCCCCGGAGTTAGTTGTTAGTGTTGACGCTGCAATCAAAGGTCACCCCGATATTTCTACAGGGAATATTATAGGTTCAAATATTTCAAACATCGGACTCATTTTAGGTTTGACAGCCATTATCATGCCAATCACTGTTAAAAAGAAATCCTTCCGCTGGGATTGGTCAGTGATGATGGGGGCGAGTGTCCTGCTTTATATATTCATGCTGAATCTATGGATTGAATGGTGGGAAGGGATGATATTTATCATTATTCTTACAAGCTTCATAATACACTCAATACATAAATCCAGAAAAGAAAACCGGCAAAACGGAATTCAAGTTGTTAAACCCCGTTTCAATTTATTGGTCTCAGTGTTGATTGTCGTTCTTTCTTCTGTTGGGTTAGTATATGGAGCAGATTTTTTGGTGAAAGGAACTGCAAAGATTGCGAGAGAAATGGGTGTGAGTGAACGTGTAATTTCTGTTTCACTGGTTGCATTTGGGACAAGTCTGCCGGAATTAGCAACTTCAGTAATGGCAGCTGTAAGAAAAGAAACAGATATATTCGTTGGAAATATTGTAGGCTCAAACTTATTCAATATACTTGCTGTTCTTGGAATTACCAGCATATTTGAAGCAATAAAGGTTAATCCTGAAGTTGTAAGATGGGATATTTTATGGATGCTGGCGGTTTCTGTCTTACTGATGCTCTTCTTATTACCCCTCAGAAAAGGAAAACTAAACCGATGGAAAGGTATAACGCTGGTACTATTTTACAGCGCTTACATATACCTGGTTTTGCTTGGCAATTAGGTAGTTAGTTGTTGTGAAAATGGGGTAAAAAAATTATGAATAAGATACTTATTGTCGCCATTGCTTTTATTGCAATTGGCATATTTTCTGAGAATATTTATAGCAAAGAAAAGAAGTGGTTTCAGGCTGATACTTCCCTGAACAGAAAGCAGATTGAAGCCATAAAAATTGACAGCAGCCTTAAAATAGACGGAGTATTAAACGAAGCTTGCTGGCAAAAAGCACCTGTTGCTAAAAACTTCATGACTTATTCTCCTACAATGGGGGATACTTCAAACCACAAAACAGAAGTCAGGGTTCTGTATAGCAACGAAGCCATCTACTTCGGCGCAATTTTATATGATGATCCCTCTAAAATAACCACCGGTCTTAGCAAGCGAGACGACCACAATGCGAATGCTGATAAATTCTGGGTGACTTTAAATCCATACAA
>CAYFRV010000518.1:0-1600 GCA_964345495.1 uncultured Bacteroidales bacterium
AAGACGATAAAAGCTTTGTTGTAATTCTGGCTGAAAATGAAAACCTGCAATTAGAAGGCGAGAACTTTGCTTTACCTGAAACCATCGTGATTTTAAATGGCATGCAAAACCAACATTTTAAGCAATATGCATCAGAACATCCACGCCGCGAACAAACCCTGAGTGCTTGGGATTACCTGTCAAAAATTTATAGGAAAGATTCGCTTTTTGCCGTTCATGAAGTTCCCAAACAGGCAATAGAAAAAGAAAAACAACGCATTAAAAACGAAGACAGCTTGTTTTTAGCAAGTTTACCCGAAAATTCTTATGTAAGCTATTATTTACCGCTCCGCAAATTGGTGAGTTCGGTTTCTACCATAGCTCAATACCGCACTGAAGAAATTCCGACAACTATCAATGCATTCAGAGAAATTGATTACACCAATGAACGGCTTTACAAAAGCGGTTTGCTGAAGGAAACCATCGAGAGCCATTTTTGGTTAATAGAAAACAGTGGTCGCTCGTTAGATTCTTTTTATATAGAAATGAATAAATCCATAGATATTTTTGTTGAAAATATTTTGGCAGATGAGCAAAAACTAAACGAAATAACCGAATACTTGTTTAAACAGCTGGAGAAACGCAGTTTGTTTCAGGCTTCGGAACATTTGGCGTTAAAACTACTCAATGAACAGGGCTGCACCCTTAATAATGATTTTGCTGCCCAATTGGAAAGCTATCGTGCCATGAAAAAAGGAAATACAGCACCGGATATTAAATTTAAAGGTGATATTTTTGCTCCGGGTTACAAAAACGGGAGTATTCCTAAAAGTTTATCCGACATAAAAAACAATTATACAGTAATTGTTTTTGGTGCAAGTTGGTGTCCGCAATGCCCCGGGGAGCTTTCCGAAATTTCAGGACTTTACAAAAAATGGAAAGAACAAGGCGTTGAAGTTATATTTGTATCATTAGACAAAGACAAGAAAATATTTAAAAGTTTTGCCGGTGTGTTTCCATTTATCAGTTTATGCGATTACCAAAATTGGGAAAGTCCTGTTGCGAAAGATTATCATGTATTTGCTACGCCAACCATATATTTACTCAACAACAAGCGGGAAATTTTGCTTCGCCCGAATTCAGTAAAACAGCTAGATTCTTGGATAGACTGGTATTTAGTTCAGGGGAATAAATGAAAATCTTGACTATGATAGATGAAAATAAAAATAGCGAAATGAAAACCAACGAAACGCCAACAAGGCATCAAACCCAATAGCCGCAGTGGCTTCGTGGATAATGAACCGGGGAAAAGATAATTTTGTACTTTTATGAAAAGACAGATTCAAAAGCAGAAGTTATTCTCTTTTTTTTCAGTGAATGCCTTATTGGTATTAAACGATATCGAAGGAAAAACACAAATTAACAATAGATATTAGATGTTGGATGTTAGATGTTTGATGATGCGATCATTTCAATTACCCTTGCCTGAGCCTAATTAAACAATCTAACAATAGATAGTAGATGATTGATGTTAGATGTTTGATGCAATTCAATTACTCCCGCCTGGCCTAATTAAACAATAGAACAATAGAACAATTTAACAATAGATATTAGTTAACAT
>CAYFRV010000519.1:0-1599 GCA_964345495.1 uncultured Bacteroidales bacterium
TTATTAACAAAAACTATCAATTATGGCACTACTGGAAAGAATTGAAGCGGACCTGAAACAGGCGATGAAAAACAAAGAAAAAGATAAAGTTGCAGCATTAAGGTCAATTAAAACTGCACTAATAAAAGCGAGAACCGAAAAAGGAGCAAATCAACAAGTATCAGAAGAAACTGAAATTAAAATTCTTCAGAAACTTTTAAAGCAACGTAAAGAATCTGCTGAAATTTATGAAAAACAAAACCGTCAGGAATCAGCAGAAGAAGAGAGAAAGGAAGCATCATTCATTGAAGAATACCTGCCTGAACAATTAAGCGATGAGGAATTAACTGATGCTATTAAGGGTATTATAGAAGAGGTAGGGGCGGAATCAATGAAGGATATGGGAAAAGTAATGGGAATAGCCACTCGTCAGCTAGCAGGAAAAGCAGAAGGGAAAGCAATTTCAGGAAAAGTTAAATCACTGCTTTCAGGCGAATAATTTTTTAAATCCACGGTTAATTTAAGCTTATAGTAAGTAATCTTATTGTGTGAATTATCAAAAACGAATTTCCCGATTTATGAATTCGTTTTGTATGACCCGGTTATACCTTTATTCGAAAAAACATCTTTTATGAACGAAACAACGGAAAAGAAAAATAGCGGACCCGCCATTCCGGTTTGGGGACGAATAATATTAATCATTATCGCATTTTTATTCCTTGGGGGAATACTCCAGGTAATAGGCGCATTGATTGCAGGAATTCCTTTAATGCAAGCATCCGCTTTTGAAAATTTAAGCATGAGCCAGCAGCTAATTTTGCAATTTTCCACATTTATTGCTTTAATCGTCCTCGTTTATTTGTTCAGGAAATTTATTGACCAAAAATCCATAAAATCCATGGGTTTCAATCTCAAAAACAAGACACCTGATTTAGTTGCCGGGTTGGTTGTGGCTCTGTTTATCATTGGAGGAGGCACGCTAATTCTTTATTCTCTCGGACACCTTGAGTTTTCAAACTACCAGTTTAACCAGGAAACTTTACTTCTAACCTTTCTGTTTTTTCTTCTTGTTTCATTTCAGGAAGAAATACTTTTCCGGGGATACATTTTGAATAATTTATTAACAACCAGGATGAACAAATACTTAGCACTTCTGGTAAGCGCAATTCTGTTTGCCTTATTTCATGCCATTAATCCAAATTTATCTTTAGTTGGAATGATAAATTTACTTCTCGCTGGCATCATATTAGGCTCAACTTATATCTTCACTCAAAATTTGTGGTTTCCCATAAGCCTTCATCTTTTCTGGAATTTTTTCCAGGGGCCCGTTTTTGGATATTCGGTGAGTGGGCAAAAAATAGACTCAATAGCCACAATTGAACTAACAGGAGATAGCTTAATGAATGGAGGAAATTTTGGATTTGAAGGGTCAATTATATGTACTGTTATGTCAGTTGTTGCAATTGGCCTGATATTATTCCACTACATTAAAAGCACTTCCTCGCAATTCATTAAATAAAATAAGACCTATCAGTCTTAAAATTTTCAATTTACCAAAACCTTTAAAGCATGTCATTCGCAAACTTTAAAAGGTGTTGGAAATCATTTATACAAGGACAC
>CAYFRV010000520.1:0-1594 GCA_964345495.1 uncultured Bacteroidales bacterium
TACCCGACAATTAACTGATGGTAATTTTAAAATTTACCTCTACTTCTGAAAACACCTAACCCTTAACTCAGTTGCATTCATTTGAAAATTATTATTCATTGCCCTTTCGCTACAATTTGTGGATGAGGGTTTCATTTTGTAATTTTGTAAAACATAACTAAAATAATAAACTAATGGATACTCAAACAACTATATTAGTTCCGCTTGACCACAGCCCTCAATCAATAGCAGCTTTTGGGTATGCTAAGGTCATAGCAAAGGCAACCGGAAGCAATTTGACTTTACTTTATGTTATTGAAGAACCTGGTTTTTTTACAAAATCAAAAATAAAAAAAGACCTGAAAGAGGATATCAGAAAGGAAGCTAAAAACAGCTTAGAGAAAGTAATCAATGAAGATGAGGAATTAAAAAACAAATCGATTCAGGCCACTCCAATGATTAAAGAAGGTAAAGTTTATAAAAAAATCATTGAAGCGTCGCAGGAATTGAAACCCGATTTCATTATTATGGGAAGGTCCGATGAGTCGGATTTTAAGAAAAACATAACCGGAACCAACACGCACCATATTGTAGGTGAAGCCGAGATACCCGTAATTACGATAAAAGGGGCAAACGAAATCACTACCAAAGATCACATTCTCCTGCCTCTTGATTTGACGCATCCGGTAGAAGAAAAATTAGCTAAAGCCATCGAAATAGCTCGTTATTTTAATGCCCATTTAAGTGTATTATCTGTGCTTCAGTCAACATGGCTAAGTAAGAGGATTAAGGCACAAAAGTGTTTATCACGTATAGAAAATATTTTAAAGAAATATGAAGTCTCTTGTGACACTAAGCTTATAGTAAATAAAAAACAGCCGGTTCACGATTTAATTATCAATTATGCCAAAGATATCGATGTTGACCTTATTATGGTAATGACTCAACAAGAGAAAGAAATTCATAAATTCTTTATCGGTTCTACTGCTCAGGAAATCATAAATGATGCTGACAGGCCGGTGATTAGTATACTTCCACATCCTCAAATTAAATTAGAGAATGTGCACTACATTTTCAAAAATGTGCTGGATCCCCTGCATGTCTATAAATCATAAAAGTACATATTCCTAAGAAATTAAGTGGATAAATCAACCTAAAATTCTTATATTGTAAAAAAGAAATAATAGATAGAAAAACGAAAAATTATAATCTACTTAATATGGAAAAGGTTAATCTTTATAACAAATTTCAAAGAATAAAAGATTATTGGAATCCAAGAATCGTTGGTGAGCTCAACCATCAGCATCTTAAAATTGTAAAAGTAAAAGGTAAATTTGTTTGGCACAAACATGACAATGAAGACGAAATGTTTATTGTCTGGAAAGGAATTCTGCAGGTAGAACTACCGAATAAGACAGTAGAAATGAGTGAAGGTGAATTCATTATTATTCCAAAGGGCACAAAACACAGAACTGTTGCTCACCAGGAAGCAGAATTGCTTCTGTTTGAACCAGCCGGAACCATCAATACAGGTGATGAAAAAACAGACCTAACAGTAAAAACACCAGAAAAAATTTAAAAATAGAATGACCACCGAAAATAACCGCAAGGTGCG
>CAYFRV010000521.1:0-1583 GCA_964345495.1 uncultured Bacteroidales bacterium
CTTCTATGTTGAAAACCAAATAAAACAACTAAAATTTTTATATTTTTTTCTTTTTTCCTTTCAAAAGCTTTTTTCAGTTCAATAAAAGGTTCAGTCAAGGCCGGAGCGAAGCGGAGTTCAGTTTAGCCTTGACGGGTTCTTTTATTGAACTACCTTTGTTTTTGTAAGGGAAAAAGAATCTATCTCTTCCCTTTTCATTGTTTCATTTGTCTAATGTTTTCTCTTCAAATAACCTCTTTAATCAATCTTCTATCAGCGGTCATTTTTTTACATGCCGCAATGTATTTTTCATATTAAAGAGGAAGGGGGACGTAATCTTTGCGTAGCGGTCTTCTCTGCCATTGGCGGAGTGCTGCAATCGCAAAACAACGTTTTATTCCCCCATCCAATTTTCCAAGGGTTTTGAAGTTTTTTATTTTTTATTGAACTACAGCTAATTCATATTCTTCTTGATGAACCAAAACATGCCGGATTCTACTGAGCATTTTCCTGGCTATCCGTATAATTGCTTTGTTCTTTTTCATCGTTTTTGTCAGTTCATTAAACTTCATCATTAAAGCTGGATCTTTTCTTACAGCCTGCCAGGAAGCTTCGATTAACATAATTTTAAGAGCTTTTCTCCCTCGTTTTATCATTTTCCCTGTTTCCATCTTCTCCCCTGAGCCATACATGCTGGGAACCAGTCCCACAAAATTACACAACTCATCAAGTCTTTTGAATCGCTTTATATCTCCCAATTCAACTAGTAATGTCATGGCTGTCATCAGTCCTATTCCTGGTATACCTAAAAGAAGCCTGCAGTTATCCTGATAATATTCTGTTTTGGATAATTTTCTAATTTGTCTGTTTATTATTAGTAATTCTTTCCGCTGAATTTCTCCGATCCGAAGATAATTATCCACAGCAAGTTTTAAGCTTTCCTCTTTTATTGGAAGTTCTTTTAACCAATTGATATATAGTTTGGACCAATGTCTTGTTTGATGTGAGGTAAAGCATTCAGGAATACCAATACCAAATTGTAAGAGTAAAGATTTGACCCGGTTCTTGGTCCTGGATATGTCTTTTACAATTCTGAACCGTTGACGCACTAAGGCTCTATCGGCCTCTAATTTTCTCTCAGGAATGTGAATGGGATCAAATTCATCATTTCTCAATGAACGGGCCAGTTTACGACTGTCTGCTTTATCCGTTTTCTGAAGTCTTTCTTTCTGATTGGTTGGTACATCAGCTGGGTGAATAACAATACATTCCACTCCTAATTCTCGTAACTCACGACAGGCATTAAAACCACTAAAACCAGCTTCGTAGACAGCTCGATAGTTACCACCCGGGAAATTTCTTTTAAGGTAGTTAGCCAGAATTTTAGGTTCTGGATTTTGACTCATAGTTTTATGTTCGTATTTCTCGTCCAAGATAGTTACCTTCCAGCTTTTCTTGTGATAATCAATTCCTACATAAAAAGATTGATCATTAAATGAATTTTCGTTAATTTTACGTCGCATAAGCTTTAATTTTTAGTTAGTTATTGATTACTCTAATATAAAAATTTTAGCTTATGCTTTTATTTTTCAAACATAATACCT
>CAYFRV010000522.1:0-1580 GCA_964345495.1 uncultured Bacteroidales bacterium
TTTTGTAAGCTTCTTCGTTATTCAGGAATTTATCCATGATTTCTACCTCATCTACTCCTTCAAATAATGTTCCTAATACTCGTACCAATTCAACAAATAAGCCCCATAGCCTTTCATTTAACTTGTAATTCTGGCTTTCTGCCTCAATAGTTTTAAAAAGTCCACCTTTCGATTCATAATGGGCAAACCTGTATTTTAATGTCAACAATATATGCTGAATGAAGGTGGTTGTTGTATCGGCTATTTGAGCGTCAAAATCATTGGATTGGCACCTTCCCAGCCCCAACAGTTGCTTCGACTCTTTGAAAAAAACCTCAATAGACCAGCGGGTTTGGTAAATTTCAATCATTCTAATAAACGATAAGTCGGTATTTGTTGAAATAAAGACTTTCCATTTGCCATTCTTTCCTTGCCTACTGAAAAACAATTTTATAGCATCTCCTTTATAGTTTACGATCGTTTCCTTGTAATAAAGCCTGAGCCTCCTACATCTCTTAGTTTTACCCAGCATGTTGCGTATCTGCTTGTGGGTAAGGCTTTGACCTGCATATTCAAACTTAGTCTTGGGGGTTTTATACATCCCTATCAAATGTGTATTTTGGCGTTTTACCTTCCTGACAGCATTGATAAATTTTTCGCAAGTAAACCAACTGTCCATTAAAACATAATCCACCTTTAACCCTTGACTAATCGCACGCCAGAACATTTTTATGGCACACTTTATTTTGCTCTCGTCTGCTTCCTTTGCCCGGGTCCATGAATGTGTTCCTTTTTCTCGTTTCTTGCGGTAGAGCTTTCTGTATTCTTTCTTTTTCAGGCCATAAGGTTTTTCTTTGTTTTTTCCTTTTTCTCTGTGAAGTGAAAAATCAAGCGGAATAAAGGAAATCCCATCCCAATAACCCATAGTAAGCAGCTTATAACCCAAAACAAACCGACCAGTGACATGATCCCAAACCCTGGATATCTTTTCAATGGATTTACCAGTTTTCTGCAGGAGACTATCGTCAAAAATTAAACACTTCGGTGTATTCTCTTCCCCAGTGCTTTGAGATTCAATAAGCTTGTTGAACTTTATGGCAAAAAGCCACAGTACCATACGCCAATAGATTCCTGAATTGTTCTTTAATCGATAAAACACATCCTTTTTTGCTTTTATGTGCCCTGTTAACGGACTGTTTATCATCTCATTAACATTTTTTATCCCTACAAAGGGCAGGCATATTAATATCGAAAAGATACTCTCGAAACTATATCCCCTTAATTTTAAAGGATTTAATAGTTTACATGTTTTCGAAAATGAGAAACATTTCAAAGAACGCAAGATAAAATCAGGTTCTAACCAATCAGGGGTAAAACCGTTTTTTAATTCAGAAATTTTTTTGATATCTTTACTTTGTAGCATGGTATTTTGTATTTGGTGATACAGCTAATATACTAAAATTCAGTTTATTAGCAAAAATATCATGCTACTTTTTTCATTATTTTTTCCTGTTATTCAACACTTTATTTAACTGCGAAACTTTAGTAAATGAAAATTAGACATGAGTATTTTTAACAGAACACGGTACTTAAGAACATTA
>CAYFRV010000523.1:0-1577 GCA_964345495.1 uncultured Bacteroidales bacterium
CTAACAAGTTTGGTGACTCTAATAAAAATTTTGTATATTTAAAACAAAAATGCGCATTTTCGAGGACTTTAAACTACACTTTGAAGAAGCCAACTGGAAAAATGACCCAGAATTAGCTCTGGTAGACAGTATTTTACAGGCACATCCCGAGATGGTAAGCTTGGTTGATAAGGATATCAGGAAGGGAGAAGGACAGCACCCATTGGGTAGACAGGACACCCCCAGTGTAGAACAGATAATGAGGGCTGCTATATACAAGGAACTTAAAGGATTGGAGTATCGAGAACTCGCCTATCATCAGGAAGATTCAAGGATATGTGCAAGGTTTGTAAAGATAGATGAAAAGCGACCTTTTAGTTTTCAAGTATATCAAAAATACATCTCCAAAATCACAGGAGAAACTCTTCATGAAATCATCTTCAGGATTAATGAAATCGCTGTAAATGAAGGCCTTGAAGATATAAAACAAATTCGTCAGGATACAACAACCGTTGAGTCAAATATTCATTACCCAACGAACAATTCCCTGGTATGGGACTGTATCCGCAGGAGCAATGATCTTCTAGAAAAACTAAGTCATGAAATATCCGGTTTTACCTACAGAGATTACACAAAAGGTGCAAAAAAGACCTACTTTAAAATTAATAATGCTCCCAGAAACACCGACCGTAAGGTCGCTTTATTTCACAAACAGCTGAATACCTTTACAAAGAGTATAAACCAAGTCTCCAATGTGGTAAAAAAAAAGCAGTATTACGGTGATAGCATGAAGGTCATGGGCCTTCTTTTTACATTAGAAGAGTTGTTGGGCCAAATGCATCAGGTATATAACGTGACTCGCAGAAAAGAAATTGACGGAGAAAAAGTTCCAAACGAAGAAAAAATATTTTCGATTTTTGAGCCTCATACGGACATTATAGTCAAAGGGGGACGTGAAGTAGTATTCGGTCATAAGGTAAATCTGGTATCCGGAAAAAGTAATTTGATATTGCACTGTGATGTGTTAGAAGGTAATCCCAGCGATAGCGGACTTTATCAATCAGCGACAAAAGCGGTCATACAAAACTACGAAATCACCCCCAGGGACAGTGTTGGTGATGGAGGATTTGCCTCTAAAGAAAATGTCGATTTTGCAGAATCACAGGGTATTACAAACATTGTTTTTAATAAAATAAGGGGCAGTTTGCAGAATATTGTTACCAGTGATAATATGGAAACTCGTCTGAAGAAGTGGCGTTCCGGGATAGAGGCTGTTATCTCAAATTTTAAACGAGGCTTTGATTTGACACGCTGCTACTGGAAAGGAATGGAACATTTTTCCAGAAAAGTTTTATGGAGCGTAATTGGCTATAACATACGGGTTTTATCCCGTTTGTTAATAGGCAAAATGGCCATAGAATAGATAGTAGTCAAAATGACTTCTAAACAGAGATTTACAGAAATAGAAGACAAAGACAAACAATATTATGTTAAAACAATCATGAATTCAGACTGTTTTTTGACTAAAAAACAATTTGAATCGATAATTTGAAATAAAATAAGAGAACACCGTCGCTTTTTGAGAAAAATTTAATTTT
>CAYFRV010000524.1:0-1573 GCA_964345495.1 uncultured Bacteroidales bacterium
TATATAATGCTTTTTGTTAGGCCTTTGGGAGCTTTATGTAAACTTTGGTGCCTGTTTTTCGGTTTTTTTCAAACCAGATTTCTCCATTGTTCTTTTTCACAAATTCTTTAATAATTTTTAATCCCAGTCCCAGGCCTTTTTCATTTTTCGTTCCGTAAGAGCTGACGAACTGGTTATCCTCAAGAATTTTAGTTTGCTCATCTTCTGAAAGTCCCACTCCCTGATCTTCTACAAAGATAATTTCGTGAGAATCATTTACTGACTGATTTCCCACTTTTATAGAAGACTTAGGATAACTGAATTTAATGGCATTGGATAGTAAATTCCGGATTATAATCTGAAGCATGTTTTTGTCAGCAAATACCTGATTTTCAACATAAAAATTAGAATTCACTACGATTTCCTTGGTTTTTAATATCTCTTCGAAGTAGGATAGGGTTTGATTAAAAGCTTCCTTTACAGAAACTTTTTCCGGTTCTGCAGTAATACGTTTATATTGAGTTCGTGACCAGTTTAAAAGATTTTCCATTAATTCATTGATTAGTTTACTGCTTTCATATATCCGGTTTATGCTTTCTTTTATTTCTTCTTCAGTTTCATTGTAGTAATCTGTTTTTAGCAATTGGGCAAATCCGGACAGGTTGCTTATGGGATTTTTCAGGTCATGAGCGATGATGGAAAATAGCTTATCTTTTGTCTTATTGGCATCTTTTAGTTCTTTTTCCATTCGTTTTCTTTCCGTAATATCACGTAGGTTATTTAATATCTGATGTTCTCCTGTGTTCAAATCCTGAATTACTTTAAAATTCCCCTCTACCCAAACATACTCGCCTTTTGTGTTTAAAATACGGTAGTCAAGTCTTGAATAGGTTAAATTGTTAGTTTCAACAAATTCGTTTAATACATTAAGCGTCTTTTGCCTATCTTCAGGATGAATAGGGATAAAAGCTGTGCCACCAATAATTTCCTCTTCTTCATATCCAAACATTTCTTTAAGCCCGGTTGCATGTATGATGTTGCCTTCCTTATTAACAACTATCATGCAATCCGTCATATTGTTGAGGAGAAATTTGTATTTTCTGTCATCGAGGTGCAATTGGGTTTCTTGTTGCTGGTATTTTTCCGGTCGGTTAATTATATGAATCAATTTTGATTCTTCGGGAATGTACTTGCTTTCCAGGAAAAACTGTCTGTAATTCTGGTCTTTTAAAAGAAACCAGTATTTAAGGCGGCAGTTAGTTTTTTTACGGCATGTTTCTATGAGGTCCTTTATCAATGGAGCGTTTACCTGGTAAATGATATCCGACAGGTTGTTTCCTACAAGCTCATTTGCTTTATACCCTAGCAATTTTTTAGTAGATTTCGTAGCATAAGTAATTTTGCCGTTTTTATCGGTGATTAAAATAGATTGATCAATGTGTTCAGAAATTATTCCAAAAGTTTGGCTATTGGTATTCTTTTTGAAAAGGTTTTTGAGCATAGAGTTATTTCAGTTTTATGAAATAAATGAGAAATTTAAAAAAATTCCCTGTTATTTCCAACAGTAGATACGCGATTTATCGCGTATCGGATT
>CAYFRV010000525.1:0-1572 GCA_964345495.1 uncultured Bacteroidales bacterium
CGTTTGCCGGCGTTTTATTGAGTATTTTTCTTCTTAGATTGTACCATAAAGAAAGAGTTAAAAAGGTTTTTAGATTTTTTAAATATTTTCCGGGTGTAATGCCGTTTATTAGCCTTTTTTATATCGAAAGCTATCTGTTTCTGAACATTCCGAATATGGAATTTTGGGTTCTATCTGCTTTAACAGCCGTTATCTTCGTGTTAATTATTTTTGGATTAATGCTCATTTTTAAATCCTTGCTTTCAGAATACGATCTTCGATTGGAATTTAAATTCTTCCTTCATATTGCTCAGTTAATTATAGCCGTGTTTATGTCGGTTCTGTTGTTTAGGCTGCCGGTTTATCATCGAATAAGTCCGGTATCTATACATCAAACAGGCATTATAATTGCCGGCGCTCTTTTTTTGATTGTAATCGGAATACTTTTCTATAATTATAAATTTAACAGATTAAAAAAGAAACAAAATGGATGAAATAACAAAAATACTTTATTGGGTATCAACCGGCTTGCAGATTCCGGTAATTATCTTGTTGCTAATCTTTTTTTTAAGATCTTTATTACTTGTCGGTTCTTTTTACGGCATGTATATCAACAAGCTAAGGTTTAACAAAAAATTCAAAAACAATTTAGATACTTTCGATGCAAGTAATATACAAAAGCGTATAGACAACTTGCCGTTAAACACAAAGCTTCTGATAACTATATATTTGCAAAAATTAGCAAATTCAAAACCCGCTACCATATTTTACGATAAGGTATTGAACGATTATGAAATAGCTTGTCAAAAAGACCTTTCAGGAAGCCAAACGCTTGCAAAACTGGGCCCTGTATTGGGCTTAATGGGCACACTTATACCAATGGGTCCGGCTCTGGTAGGTCTTGCAGCAGGCGATATTGAGTCTATGGCTTCGAATATGCAGGTGGCATTTGCGACTACGGTAATTGGCTTATTTACAGGTGCAGTTGGGTTTATAGTAATGCAAGTAAAAAAGCGTTGGTTTGCAGACGATATAGGTAATCTTGAATTTATAACCGAACTTCTGAAACAGTCTAATAATTTAAAATAAATATATATGAAACGCGCCAAAAACTTTTTAAATCACGAAGATTTCGACCCGATGGCAACAGTATCCAACCTGTTTGATGTAGCAATGGTTTTTGCCGTAGCATTAATGGTTGCACTGGTTTCCCGGTATAATATGAATGAAATATTTTCCAAAGAAGATTTTACAATGGTAAAAAATCCCGGCACGGAGCAAATGGAAATCATCACCAAAAAAGGCGAAAAAATAGAAACCTACAAAGCATCCGATGAACAGCAATCATCAGGCGACCGCGGACGAAAAGTTGGCACAGCCTATCAGTTGGAAAGCGGGGAAATTATTTATGTACCGGATTGAAAATTAATTATACTTGGTATTATGCTTGGCTATAGCCGGGAGAAACAATACACAAGGTATGTAAAACAATGTGAAAATTAAAAATAATATCTGCATATATTATTTTATTTTTTTTCTAATTTTGCCCTTTCATTGGTTTTCAATTTTCACTTTATAGTTTGAAGTGGAAAG
>CAYFRV010000526.1:0-1549 GCA_964345495.1 uncultured Bacteroidales bacterium
ATCTTCGGGTGATAAATTATTTGTAATTACCAGTAGTTAAGGGTTATAGAACTTATTTTTTAAAAGGATAAGCGGATTCTTTCATTAGGTATGAGCGGAATTGCAAATTCCGCTCAGCGGGGTCAGTAGAATTTTAGTTTTTATTTAAAGACTATATATTGAAAGAGGCTGTCTAAAAAGATATTCGGCAATATTTTTAGCAAGTCTTTGTCTCTGCTCAAAAACGATAAATTGCTGAAAATCAGGGCTCCCTTTAGGGTCGGGGCAAAACCTGATTTTCAGCAAATCTAAATAAACGTCTTTTTGGACAGCTTTTTTTTAGGTAGAAATCTTCGGGTGATAAATTATTTGTAATTACCATTAGTTAAGGGTTATAGAACTTACTTTTTAAAAGGATAAGCGGATTCTTTCACTAGGTATGAGCGGAATTGCAAATTCCGCTCAGCGGAGGTTTTGCCATGATTTTTTTATACAAAGATAATTCTTTTTCTATATTTGGGGTGAAATTATTATGAAAATATGTATTTGTTTTTAACACCCCAGGCTCTGCCTACACTCCTGACCCGCCGGACATGTCTGATAGATGCTGGATAGTAGCTTTAGCTTCCTCAGCCTTAGCCTCAGCCTATTTTAACAATTTAACAATAGAACAATGCAACAATAAAAACTATTAAAAAATTCTTTCTAACGCAAGGTTGGCATTAATTAATCCATTCCTTGACAAAATAGAAAGCCATTATCAGGGAAGTAATGAGTTTTAGGCCGGTTCCCATTAAAAAACCAAGGAAAGAACCCGCTCCGGCACGAAGTGAAGCAGAAAAATCACTGCCTTTTATGCTTTCACCTATGACTGCACCTACAAAAGGAAGAAGTATGATGCCTATAGGTGGAAATAAAAATAAACCAAGGACTACACCGATTGTAGCCCCCCAACTGCCATATTTACTACCCCCGAAACGTTTTGTACCCCAGATGGGAACAAAATAGTCCAGGAGGGTGACAATTACTGCTAATATTGCAAAAAATACCAAAAACGTTGTCGTATAATTTGCAAATTCAGTAAAATGCAGGAATAAAAGCCCAACATAACTTAAAGGAGGCCCGGGGATGATCGGTAATATACAACCAAGCACACCAACAAGGATAAAAATAATTCCCAGAACTAAAAGAATATAATCCATAATTACCAATTTGTTTTGCAAATGTAAATATAAGAAAAATTGACATAGTAAAAAAATTTGCTTAACCGGAGCGCAGGCCAGGCGGGCGTTACATCAACGCCATTCGCGTTCTATTATTATTGGAACACGTATGACACGGATTTTTCGGATTATAGCGGATTTTATTGTTTTCAAAATTTGCTTATGTTTTGGGTAAAATATGAAATTTATTGACAATGGAAGGAACCTTATTTTTCCATATTTTTTGAGGAGGTCGAACTATATCGTTCAAATTTAATCGAATTATCAGTTGCCTTTTTCTGCCTGCTTTTCCTTATAATTTCCTGTAGTTCTTTTGAATGACATCCCCCACAGTTGCATAAAGTATC
>CAYFRV010000527.1:0-1536 GCA_964345495.1 uncultured Bacteroidales bacterium
TTTAATTTTAAGGTAATCATTTTTTTAATCTGCGTTCTGTTCATCACCTTTTGTCTGTTCTTTTGAAATCAAATGATTGTAATGGTTTAATATGAATTTAGGGTTAAATTTAACAGATATTCCTAAATTTGTGAAAAAATAGGAAAAGAATTGAAAGAAAATCACCAACAAGATATAGCAAAATTGTTTTACAGCTGGTGTGGAGAGAAACCGACAAAAATTATCTCTTTGCCGCACTCGGGTTCCGACAGGCACTATTACCGTGTTTTGGGCAAAAATAGCCGTGCAATAGCCGCATACAATCCACATAAAAAAGAAAATCGTGTGTTCTTTGAAATGACACGCTTTTTTTTGTCCGAACGAATTGCTGTTCCTCAAATTTACCAGGCAGATGCATCAGAAACCCTATACCTGCTACAGGATTTGGGAGACACCACTTTATTCTCCATAATTATTAATAAAATTGATGATCCTGAGCACTTGCCGGAAATTCGGGAGTATTTAAAACAGGCTATTCGTGAATTAGCCAGAATACAGGTTGTTGCAGGACGCAAAATGGATTTTTCTATTTGTTACCCCCATTCAAATTTTGACGCTTCTTCAGTTTTATTCGACCTGGAATATTTTCGTGAGCATTTTTTAGATAAGCAACCATTATCATATAACAAATACCGCCTGAAAAAGGATTTTCAGGATTTGACCGATTTTATAGGGAAAGAGGAAAACGAATATTTTATGTACAGGGATTTTCAATCCCGAAACATTATGGTGAATGATGGAAAGTTGTATTTTATAGATTATCAGGGAGGAAGAAAAGGACCCCTGCAATACGATTTGGCTTCTCTGCTTTTTCAGGCAAGAGCCAGACTTCCGCAGCAACTGAGAGAAGAATTGCTGGATTATTATCTGCAGGTAATTCGCATGATCACTCCTATAGATGTTGAGAAATTTCTGAGTTTTTATTATGCCATCACTTTAGTCCGGGTGCTGCAAACTCTCGGAGCTTATGGATTAAGGGGGCTTACACAGGGAAGAGAACACTTCATCCAGAGTATCCCCTACGCATTAAACAATCTGCATATTATTTCTGAAAAAAATAAAATATTAGCGCACTTGCCGGAGCTGGCAAAAGTGATAGACTGGTTAAAAAACGATAATACTTATACCTATGAATGACCCAAAGCAACTAAAAGTTTCCATAAACAGCTTTTCCTACAAAACAGGAATTCCGGAAGATCCCACAGGTAATGGGGGAGGCTTTGTTTTCGATTGCAGAGGAATCCTTAATCCCGGGCGGTATGAACGATATATGTACCTGACAGGCAGGGATAGTGAGGTCATAGAGTTTTTCAAAAAAAACAGCCGGATCGATGAATTTCTGGAAAAAGTGGCAAGTGTTGTGGATATAACTATTCAATGCTATATCGAACGCGGGTTTACTGACTTAATGATAAATTTTGGATGTACAGGCGGACAGCATCGTTCTGTATACTGCGCGGAAAATTTTGGTCGTCTTTTGCAGGAAAAATACGGGGT
>CAYFRV010000528.1:0-1534 GCA_964345495.1 uncultured Bacteroidales bacterium
GCTGAAGAAGGTGCTGAAGAAAAGCAGGAGTAAGAATAAGAAACTAAAAACAAAACGTTTTGAAATACCTTATTGCCGGACTGGGAAATATAGGTACCAAATACGAAAATACCAGACACAACATAGGTTTTATGATATTGGATGCTTTAGCCGAAGCATCCAATATTCATTTTAAGGATAAGCGTTATGGTGCTGTTGCAGAATATAAATTTAAGGGCCGTACCTTTATTCTGTTAAAACCTTCCACTTACATGAACCTAAGTGGTAAAGCGATCCAATATTGGCTGAAAAAGGAAAAAATTCCCCTTGAAAGGCTTCTTGTAATTACGGATGACGTCTCTATCCCTTTTGGTTCAATAAGAATTCGTCCAAAGGGTGGAGATGCCGGTCATAATGGATTAGCAAATATTAATCAGATTCTTGGAACACAGCAATATCCCCGCCTTCGCTTTGGAATTGGAAACGAATTTCCAAAGGGTTCCCAAATAAATTATGTATTATCCGAATGGAGTGATATGGAAAAAAAAGAATTACCTGATCTGTTAAACCACGCCATTGAAATGATTAAAGCTTTCGGTACGATCGGAATCGAATTAACAATGACCAAATACAATAAAAAATAATTCCTTTCGTAAAAACAATACTATGAGCAACCTTGACGAATTAAGAATTGATAAGTGGTTATGGGCTGTCAGAATTTATAAAACCCGAAGTCAGGCTGCAAATGCCTGTAAAAAAGGAAGTGTTTTAATAGACGGGCAACAGGTGAAGCCCTCACGGACAGTTAAAGCGGGAGAGACTGTAACCGTTAAGAAAAAGCCTGTTTTCTACAAGTATAAAGTCTTAGGATTACTTGAAAAACGACAGTCAGCAAAGATTGCGGAAGAATATAAGGAAGATATTACACCCGAAGAGGAGTTAAAAAAACTTGATATTCAAAAGCAGGCTACCTTTGAACAAAGAGACAAGGGGGCAGGCCGGCCAACTAAAAAAGAACGAAGAATTCTTGACAGAATTAAAAAGAAAGGGATTGAATAATGATCATTGCCAGAGAAAAAAAGAAAACAAATATCATTGAGTATATCCTCTATATGTTGCAGATAGAGGACATGATTCGTGCAAACGATTTTGACATTGAGAAAATCAATAAAAATATCATTGAAAAATTTGATCAGCCGGCGGAGATCAAAGAGGAAATGTATGAATGGTACAAAGATCTTGTCCAGCGTATGGAAAATGAACAAATTAAAGAGAAAGGACATTTGAATTTTTTAGTTGAGATTATTCAGCAACTTGATAATTTACATGAGAAGCTGATTAAAAATCCAAAAGAATTGGAATATATTGAGGCCTACAATGCTGCTAAACCTGCGCTGAAAGATCTAAAGCAAAAAGCAAGAGGAACTGTAGCCGGAGATGTTGAAACTTCTTTACAAGGACTTTATGGAATTCTGATATTAAAATTACAACAAAAGTCGATAAATTCTGCAACACAAGATGCACTTGCCTCTATTAGCCATCTAATGGCTCTGCT
>CAYFRV010000529.1:0-1532 GCA_964345495.1 uncultured Bacteroidales bacterium
CTTTGGCTTTTATAACTAATGAACCCATGTCAGTTATAGTGAACATTTTATCCCGGGCCGATACCCGGCTGCCCTTATCAACATAACGATCCGTCACAATTCCGCTCATTGGGCATATCACCGGTATGGTTTTATACATATTTTTCGCATACTCAAGATTCTTTTTGGCAGTATCAAGCTTATGCGCTAATTCCTTGTATTCATCCGTTCCCGGCTCTTCCTTATCCAATGCCTTTTGTAACTGTTCTATCCTCATTTGGTTCTCAGAAATTAAAGCCACCCGGTCTACCGGGTTTATAACAGCAATGACCTTATCATTTTTTACATGCTGATTTTCTCTTGCAGAAAGGGATTGCACGATTCCGTCGGCTGGTGATTTAACATTGGTAAATATGTTTGCCTCTATGGTACCGGTAATATCTATGTAAGAAACCATTTTACTTTTTTGGGCATTTTGGATATCCACAAGGGGTAGTTTTGCAGATTTTTTCTTATTCTTCTCTTCGTTTTCACTTTCATTTTTGCATCCTACAACAAATACAAAAGCCAGAAAAATGATTAATGGCGTAATTCGCCAATTGAAAAATTTTAACCCTGATAAAAAATTAGGATGAGTTGTTTTGCTGTATTTTACTCTGTTTGCTTGTTTCATTTTCATAATTTGTCTTTTTAAAATGGATAACCATCATTTCCTGTCAGGTAATGCAACCTGGCTAAAGCTTGTAGATATTCGGTTACAGACTTTTGATGATCTATGTTTGCATCTGTTAATATCTTTTGGGCATCCAGCACATCAATGATATTTCCTTTGCCTCCCTGGTATTTGACTGATGCATTCTTAAGGGTTTCCTCAGCCAGTTTAATAATTTCTTTATTGTTTTCGATTTCACTTTCGATATCCTTGATTGTATTGATTGTTAAGTCAATTTCTTTTTTTATGTCAACGGAAGTTTGCTCCCTCTCATCCTGTATCTGCTCCATTCGAATTTCGCTTTGCACTATTTTTGATTTGAATGCGCTCCCTTGTCCGAATGGCAAAGTATATCGAAGGCCCACGCCAATGTTGTAGTTGAAATTATCTGCGAATGGGGCATAACTGTGTTCCCAGCTTGCAATGCCGTAAGTAAAAACTTTGGGCCGGTTTTGCAACTGTAATATCTCTTTTTGCTTGGCCTGAATGTCTAATTCATGCTGGATTTTTTTCAGTTCCGGGTGATTTTGAAAAACTTCATCATACAATGCTTCAGCAGAAAGAATTCGGTCTTTCTCTTCTTTGTATAGTTCATCTGAAATATCTTCCACTTTCATACTTTCAACATCATCCAGGAAACAAAGTCTTTTTAAACGGGTTAGTTCACTTTTAAGTTGATTTTTAGCCTTTTGGAGCGCTTTTTTTTCCTCAGAGATTTGGACTTTTATTTTCAATACGTCCACGCTTGATACTTTTCCAATGTCGAACAAATTTTTGGAATATTTAAGATGTGACTCCAGTTGCTGCAATGCATTTTGGTAAACCGCAATTTCAGCTTTTG
>CAYFRV010000530.1:0-1529 GCA_964345495.1 uncultured Bacteroidales bacterium
TTTAATAATTGGTGTTTTTTACTAATAACTTTGGTTCCATCATCTCGTGTATGCTATATTTTATTCCTTCTCTGCCGAAACCGGAATCTTTCATTCCGCCATAAGGCATGTGGTCAACACGGAATGTTGGAACATCATTTAATATAACACCACCAACATCAAGTTGTTCAAAGGAATAATTCATTTCATTGACCTTATTTGTAAATACGCCTGCCTGCAGTCCATAATCTGAATGATTTACCTCTGTGATGGCAGTTTTGAAATCTGAAAATGGTTCAAGGGTTACTACTGGCCCAAATATTTCAAGTGAGCATACTTTCATTTCCTGTTTTGTATCGGTCATAACCGTTGGTTCATAAAAGCCTTCCCGTTTTTTTCCTCCTGTGAGAATTCGCGCCCCCTGCTCTACCGCTTCGTTTACCCATTCTTCCACTCTTTCGGCTTCAGACTCATCAATCAGCACAGATACATCAGTTTCCTCTTTTAGCGGATCTCCCTGTTTTAGTTGCTTTACTTCTTCAACAAATTTCTTGCTAAACGCTTCAAATACATCTTCATGGACATATATCCGCTGAGCATGAATGCAGACCTGACCTGAATATGCAAAACCACCAAAAACACATCTTTTCACCGCATGATCAATGTCTGCTGTGTCAGATACCACAACACCTGCATTTCCTCCTAATTCGAGGGCAATTTTTTTCTTCCCGCAGTTTTGTTTCATCTTCCATCCGACAGATGGTGACCCGGTAAATGAAAGCATTTTTATCCGTTCGTCAGTAACAAGCTGATTTCCTGCCTCTCTGTTCATAGGTAAAATTGATAGTGCTCCTTTTGGCAAGTCGGTATTGTCAATAATTTTTGCCAGTTGTAGTACCGATAGCGGAGTGCTACTGGCTGGTTTCAGGATAATAGGATTCCCCGCAGCTATGGCTGGAGCAATCTTATGCACGGCCAGATTCATCGGAAAATTGAAAGGAGAAATTCCGGCAACAAGGCCGACAGGAAAATGTTTAACCAGCCCTTCTTTTCCTTCTCCTTTGGATGTCCAGTCTATTGAAAATGATTCCCGGGGAAGCCTTTTGGATTCTTCAGCTGCAATAATAAAACCCTGCGTGGCACGGTCAATTTCTCCATAGGAATATTTTAGAGGCTTTCCCGATTGCTTTGCAAGCGTTTCTGCCAGTTCTTTTCGATTTTCCTTAAGCCCTTCAGATATCTGCATTAAAATCCGGTATCTTTTATGTGAAGGCATATTTTTTAGTTCTTCTTCTACCGATTTTGCCTCTTTTATACTCTTTTCCAACTCTGTTTTACCTGCCAGATAAGTTTTAGCAAATGTCTTTTTTGTAAAAGGATTGATAACTTCTAATTCGTTTTCTGTTTTAACGAATTCGCCTGCTGTATAGATTTTAAATTCTTTCATAATTGAGCAATATTTTTTGGAATTTTGATATCAAAAAAATGAATTCTTAAGTGATAAAATTAAAAATAATATTGGAAGATTCGGTAAAGTTGAAATGTTAATG
>CAYFRV010000531.1:0-1525 GCA_964345495.1 uncultured Bacteroidales bacterium
GTGCCTACAAGCGTAAGGCGGAACGGGAACATGATTTGCCCCATGCCCAGTTCTTTTTCTTCTGTAATGTTTTTCGCAATTTCCTTGATGTTTTCAGCCGTAAACTTCTCCAGGTCCTGCAGGCGATTTTTTAGTTCTGATAACAGATGTGGGGTATGTTCTTTCCATTTTTTCTTCACCATTTTTTGATCGTATTCTTCCGGGGCTTTGAAGAAAAACCAGGATTGTTCCCAGAGATCATGAATGAAATTTATTCGTTCTTTGACCATGCTGCAGACTTTTTCTGCAAAGTCTTTGGAAGCAGAATATCCTTTTTCTTCGATAATAGGAAGAAACATTTCGGCTAGTTCGCTATCCGATTTATTTATCAGGTACTGATGATTGAACCACTTTGCCTTATCGGGATCAAATTTAGATCCGGCCTTACCCACTTTATCCAGGTCAAAGGCTTCAATGAGTTCGTCCAGGGTGAAGATTTCCTGGTCAGTGCCGGGGTTCCAGCCCAGAAGTGCCAGTATGTTAATGAATGCTTCAGGCAAATAGCCTGATTCTTTATATCCGGGGAACGTTTCTTTAGTTTCCGGGTCAGTCCATTTCATGGGAAATACAGGGAAACCTTGTTTTTGGCCGTCCCGTTTGCTAAGTTTGCCCTTACCGCTTGGATTCAGAATCAATGGCAGATGAGCAAATTCCGGCATTTCGTTTTTCCAGCCCAGCGCTTCGTATAACAGGAAATGTAAAGGCAGAGAAGGGAGCCATTCTTCACCACGGATTACGTGGCTGATTTTCATCTCGTGGTCGTCAACCACATTGGCCAGATGGTAAGTGGGCATACCATCAGATTTAAACAGAATTTTGTCATCCAGTTGGTTGGTGTTCATCTCCACTTCCCCCCGGATACGGTCATTCACTGTAATGTGTTGATCTTCTGCCATCTTAAACCGTATCACATAAGGTTCATTATTATCAATCCGTTTTTGTACCTCTTCTTCTGAAAGGGTAAGGGAATTTTTCATATCTCCCCTGGTAACTGCATTGTACTGTTGAATATCACTTTTTTGGTCTTTCAGTCGTTGCCGCATGGCATCGAGTTCTTCAGCCGTATCAAAAGCATAATAGGCTTTGCCGTTTTCAATCAGCTTTTCGGCATATTTTTTATAAAGTTCTTTTCGTTCGGATTGCCTGTAGGGTCCGTAATCTCCTCCCTGAACAATTCCTTCATCAGAGCTTAAACCGCACCATTCAAGCGAGTCCATGATGTATTGCTCTGCTCCCTCTACATATCGGGTCTGATCAGTATCTTCTACTCTTAGAATGAATGTTCCGTTATATTTTTTGGCAAACAAATAGTTAAATAAAGCTGTTCTGACCCCGCCCATGTGGAGTGGGCCTGTTGGACTCGGGGCAAATCGGACGCGTATGTTTGATTGATTCATTGTTATTAGTTTTAATTTCTGCAAATATATAGATTAAAGTGAAAGTATAGGAATAAATCTAAATTGAACTATAGGATTTATGCATAAGT
>CAYFRV010000532.1:0-1513 GCA_964345495.1 uncultured Bacteroidales bacterium
TTAACTTTTGCTTAATCGGCGAGCAGGACAGGAAGGTTGTTTAATTTGCAAGGATTGTAGTTTTTCAAAATGTGGATAGATTGTAAATGTTTTTAAGGCAACAAAAAGCCGGCCTTTTTCGTGTTATATTTTTCTGAATGCAACTAATCAGAAACTTTCAGAAAAATCTGAAATTTTAATTATTAGGTGTAATATAGCACTACATCGTTTACAAGATTTTAATTGTGATTTATAACACCGTAATCAATTAAAATATCCGAAAAAGAGGTTACAAAATTAATAGATTTCGCTCTTTCAGAGCTTAATAGCGTGCAGTTTTTTCTTCATAGGGTTTCGCTTTGCTTCACCCTATGTTATTGCTTTCCGGGGCTTTGCCCCTTCGCCATGTCGCCTCTTCACCCACTCTTCCATTGCTATTTCACCATCAAGCCTCTACTTCTGAATCTACCTAATTACCGAACACAATATTATAGAATCTTCTATTTACCTAATTTCTCTTTAATATGCTGTGTCATGTCCTTGACCATTTTTTCCAGGTCAAACTGCTGTTTCCATCCCCAATCCTGCTGAGCAGCTTCATCACTAATTCTTCTTGGCCAGGATTCAGCAATTTCCTGTCTGAAATCCGGTTTGTAAGTAACCTCCAGTTCGGGTACGTATTTTTTTAGTTCATTTGTGAGTTCTTCTGGGGTAAAACTAATTCCACCAAGATTATAGCTTGAGCGTACCTTTATGTTTTCAGCCGGAGCGTCCATTAGTTGAATGGTTGCTTCTACAGCATCGTCCATGTACATCATTGGCAGGGCCATGTCTTTTGAAAGGAAACATTCGTATTTTCCGCATTTCAAGGCTTCATAAAAAATTTCCACAGCATAATCCGTTGTTCCGCCGCCTGCTTCTGTTTTCCAGCTAATCAGTCCCGGATACCTTAAGCTGCGGATGTCCATTCCGTATTTCTTATGGTAATACTCTACCCAGCGCTCTCCGGCTAATTTACTGATTCCATAAACTGTAGTAGGTTCCATGATGGTAACCTGGGGTGTATCCCACTCTGGTGTCGATGGGCCAAAAGCTCCCATAGAGCTTGGCCAGAAAATTTTTGAAATTCCCTTCTCTTTCGAAACATCCAGCACGTTAAATAAGCTATTCATATTCAAATCCCAGGCCCATTTTGGATTTTTCTCCGCATTACCTGAAAGAATAGCGGCAAGATGATAGATCTCTGTAATTTTGTACTTTTCTATAATTTCTTTTAACCTTTCTTCATTCATTGCATCCAGGTTTTCAAACGGACCTCCTTGCATTACTTCGTCAGACGCTAGTTTGATATCGGTTGCAACTACATTCTCTCCGCCAAGGCGATTTCTCAGTTCAACGGTAAGATCGGTTCCGATTTGTCCGGCTGCGCCAATGATAAGTACTTTCTTCATTATAAATATATTTTAGATTTTAATTCAAAATTTGTCGCTAAGATATAATAAAACAGCAATTTTTTAAAGTGATTTACAACATA
>CAYFRV010000533.1:0-1510 GCA_964345495.1 uncultured Bacteroidales bacterium
TTAAATGACTTAATCAATCAATGTGGGAGTTTCTGAAAATTACTTTTCTGAAAATAAACTTTGTGATTTTGCCATGGTCAAATTACTATTGTAAAACTAAAAAATGATAAATTATGAGAAGGCCCTTATTGTTCTTGTTAATTGTATTTTTAACTGTTCCCGTTTTTTCATTTGCTCAGCAAAGCAAAGATAAAGATAAAGTGATCGAAACGATGGAGAAACATATTGAATATCTGCGCCATCGTTTGGATCAGGTAGAAAAATCTGTTGATGATATTTTATGGTATAAAAAGGTAGGCGATGTTGCTCATATTGATAAAGTCTACATGACGGGTCCGCCACTGTGGAAAGAAGATAATCCCGATGCTCAGGGCGCAGGAAATCCTGTAAAGTTCCGGTCTTATGTTTTCATTCCAAAAGATCTCGAGAAAGGAGAAGAATATCCTTTGATCGTTTTTCCACACGGAGGTGTTCACAGTGATTTTAACACCTATTATGCGCATATTATCCGGGAGTTAATGGCTCAGCAATATATCGTAGTAGCTGCCGAATATAGAGGAAGCACCGGTTACGGGAAACGCCATTATGAGAAAATTGATTATGGCGGACGGGAAGTTGCTGACGTTGACGCAAGCCGCCAATACATGATCGACAATTACCCGTTTGTTGATGAGGATAGAATCGGGATTATCGGATGGAGCCATGGTGGTTTGATAGCTCTTCACAATATTTTCGACAACCCCGATAATTATCACGTAGCTTATTCCGGTGTTCCTGTTAGCGACCTTATCGCAAGAATGGGATATAAAACACAAGGTTACAGAGATCTTTATTCCGTAGATTATCATATCGGCCAGACTGCTTATGAAAATGTAGAGGAATATAAAAGACGATCCCCAGCATGGAATGCTCATAAATTGGAGGATGTTCCATTATTAATTCACTCCAATACAAACGATGCCGATGTTAATGTGCTGGAAGTAGAACATTTGATTAAATCACTTAAAGCGCATAACAAAGATTTTGAACACAAAATTTACCAGGATGTTCCGGGTGGTCATTCATTTAACCGCATGGATACACAAAAAGCGAAGGAAATTCGTGTAGAAATATATAAGTTTTTGGATAAAGAGTTAAATGCGCCCCAAAAAATCAATTCTGTAAGAGATTTAAATAAAGCTGCTTATATGGGCTTCTAATGCAGTTCATTAATGACTTCGCTTGCGCACGTTTGCAACGCGTGCGGACCTAAAGCACTCGTTACAAACGAGCGCCAGCAGAAGTATAGTTGATAGAATGCGTTTCTTATATGATAAATAAATAAAAAAGACTGCTTTTACTTCAAAATCCTCAGTTATTGTTTATAAAAATAATCTGGGGATTTTGTTTTTTGATATTACTTAAACCTCAATCCGACCTATAAAAATATTAATAACTTTGATGGTTAATAGGTTCATCTATATACCGTTGAAAATATTTATTATTCCAGAATAATGACGGTTTCGCTACC
>CAYFRV010000534.1:0-1506 GCA_964345495.1 uncultured Bacteroidales bacterium
GGAATCGTTTCTTTTGACATTACAATCTGTTTTTGTCAAAATTAAGTAAAATTTGACAATTAATTGTTTTTTTGTCAAAATAATCATTATTAAAATCTAACCTGTCAGATTTATCCGATTATTGACACTTCACATAGTATTGGCTCCCAACGTACAGCTATAAATACAGTAGCCGCTTCCACTATCGCCTTATAAAAGCATAAAATTTTCAAATTTCTACGTTCTTATCCAACAAGCCACGGCGGCTATTGGATTTCTAGCCTGTTTTGCATCGTTAGTTTTTCTTATCATCAATTAATTGCCTGGTTGTTTTTGCAAATTCATTATTCGGATTTAAGGATAATGAATATTCATTATAAATCTTTGCATTTTTTATATCTCCAATTGAATAGTAAGTCCTTGCTAAATAAGCATCTGCATTTAATGCTTTAGGATAATACTCTTTACAGGTTTTTAAAATTTTTATTTTTTCGTCTATTTTATTACGAATATTTAGCAAATAAGCAAGTAGATAAAAATCAAATTCAGGAGGTTTTATTTCAAATCCTGTTTTTATCGACAGTTGTTTATAGTGTTTAAGAAATAATTCTGTTGCATTACCCGATAAGTTTTCGGGAATATTAAAATGCCAATCCTTATAAGTAAAGAATAACGCATCCATTATTGAAACCGGAAATACACTATGGTGTGTGGCCTTAGACTTTATTAAAGATAGAAACGCAAAATCAGAATGTTGCAATTTTTTTAATTCTTCAATTAAGAGTAGGTTTTCAGATATGAAATAATCATTTTCACCTGCGGCAAAAAACAAACGCCTTTTGGATTTTTGTAACTGAGAAACAACATCTTTTCTTTTTAAACTCTCAATAAAGTAATCTGAATTAGAGGGTGCTGAACAATAAAAGGACTGAAATGGACTCTTTGCGTCAAATAATGAGCGTAATACAAGTTCTCCACTAACTGAATGACCGATAAGAGTCTTGTAATGACAATTCCGATAACGATTTTCGATCAGTGGAATGATTTCTGAATGAATAAATTTTCTGAAATTATCAATGTTATTTCTGTTGGTATGCCCAACCCCCACAATAATACTTTGTGGAATTGTATGTAACTGATTTAAGTGTTCCGGTTGATAAGCCTGGCTTAAATAATTAGCAATAGAGTAGTACATGCTTGTTCGTGAAGAGTTGCCCAAGACAATTTGTAGAGGATATGTATCATTTGCATCAAAATAATTGGGCGGTAGATATACATCAATCACTCTTGTTTCGTTTAATATCCTTGATTGAATGGTATCTTTTCTTATAAATATTTTTTCTTCTGTTTCTTGTCCCCAAACAGAAGAAAAAATTAGAATAAGAAGTAATGATAAAAGTATTCTATAAGTGTTACTCATTTTTTATTAGGTTTATATTTAAGCTCATTAATGATGCACAAACGTTTTGCGTATATGGTTTGTGGCGAGCAAAAATACGCTAGCTTTTCGGTTAAGGTTTTACGTTT